>VBLN01000160.1:0-7165 GCA_005878685.1 Deltaproteobacteria bacterium
CTACAATGACTGGCTTCACCAGACCTATCTCAAACGCAGTCCCCGCTTTAAGGGCATGGCACTGATTCCTTTGCAAGAGCCCGAAGCGGCTGTCGAGGAGCTGAGAAGAGCAGTCAAAGAGCTGGGCATGTGCGGCGCCATGCTCCCTTCCACGGGTATCCAGTCTCATCTGGGCAACAAGCGTTACTGGCCCATCTATGAGGAGGCGAACAGACTTGCCTGCTGCATCGGCATCCACGGAGGCGCCCACGAGAACCTGGGATTGGACGATATGAGCCCTTATGCGCCGGTACATGCCCTCGGCCACCCCTTTGGGCAGATGGTTTCTTTTGCCGGCATCATCTTCAACGGCATCTTTGACAGATTTCCTAATCTCAGGATCGGTTTCATGGAAGCGGGCGTTGCCTGGCTCCTTACGTGCCTGGAGCGCTTCGATCGCTCCTATGAGACTCACGTCCAACACGACCCGCGCAAGCTTTTTTTCCAGCTTGGGCGAGGAGAAAAGGTCAGCGACTATATCCTTCGTCACACCCATGAAGGCCGAATCTTCGTCGGCTGTGAGGGAAGTGAACCGGATATGGCCCATGCGATCAGGAGGGTAGGCAATGGTCCCTTCATTTACTCCTCCGATTTCCCGCATGAGGTGAACAACGAATTCTGCAAGAAGGAGATCGGCGAGATCCTTGAAAACCATGAGCTGACAGCAGCAGACAAGGCCGCTGTGTTACACGCAAATGCCAAAAGCTTCTACAGATTGAGCTCTCCGGGACTATGAATGCTCAAGACCGCATCGGCCTCATCATCCCGTCCAGCAACCGGCTGACGGAGCCGCAGTTCCACAGATACGCTCCTATCGGTATCGGAATTCATGTAACGAGGCTGCGCATGACCGGTGAGTGGCATAAGCCGCTACGACAACTGAAGGAGGCGATAGCAGCCGCGGCGGAGGCTCTTTCCGACGCGAGACCTGGAATCATTGTTTTTCATTGCACCGCGAGCTCGATGGAGGAAGGACTCTCGGGTGAAGCGGCCGTAGTGGAATGGATCCAAAGCGCTGGCGGCTGCCCCGCCATCACTACGGGGCGGGCCATTACAGAGGCTCTTCGACATCTTGGAGTCAAGAAACTTGTTCTAATTAGTCCCTATGTCAAAGCAACCAACGAGCACGAGGTTCGTTATTTGCGTGAGGCTGGTCTCCAAGTGGTCCACGAGCTTGGATTAGGGCTCAAAGGAAGCGATGAATACATCGCTGTCACGCCGCAACAATGGAAAGAAATCACCTGCGAAAATAGCCGCCACGAGGCGGAGGGTTACTTTCTGAGCTGCACGAATACGAGGATGGTCGAAGTAATCGAAGAACTGGAGCGCCGCCTTGAAAAGCCTGTCATTACCAGTAATCAAGCTACCCTTTGGGCTTGCTTAAGAAGATTGGGCTACGCTCAATCCGTTAAAGGCTTGGGTCGTCTATTCAACGAGCCCTAGAAACGCTCAACACTTAAATGCGCATCAGCTTTTCCCTTAGGGCGGTAAATCTTCGCTCGACCCGGACATTTTTAATCGCCATCGCCACCGCCTTTTTACTCCCGACCAGAATGACTAGCTCTTTGCCTCTGGTGACCGCCGTATAAAGAATGCTGCGGTGCAGCATAAGATAGTGAGAGGTGTGGAGCGGAATGATCACAGCTGGATATTCGCTTCCCTGGCTTTTATGGATTGAGGTCGCATAGGCCAAACTGAGCTCGTCTAGCTCCTCAAACTCATAGGAGATGACCTTGCCGTCAAAATCGACCTCAAGCTTACCTTCTTCCAGGTCCAGCTTGACGATTCTTCCCAGATCCCCATTAAAGATCCCCTTGTCGTAGTTATTCCGCAGCTGCATTACTCGATCGCCGAGACAAAATTTGAAGCTTCCCCGCTCTATGGATTTCCCCGCAGGGTTAAGCAGCACCTGCAGCTCCCAATTGAGGTGGACGGTGCCCAAGAGACCCCGGTGCATAGGACTCAGGACCTGAATCTCCCGGGACGAGTTCACCTGATGCGAGCGCGGAATGCGTTCCTTCACCAGATCCTTAATCACATCGAGGATCTCCTCCTCGCTCTCGCGGGCAATAAAAACAAAATCTCGCTTCCCCTTTTCAGCGTCCAGCAGCAGCGGCTTGCCTTGAAGGATCCTATGAGCATTGAGCACAATTAGGCTCTCACCCGCTTGACGGAAGATGCGACGCAACACCACGACCGGCACGACACCCGAGTCGATCAGATTTCTGAGCACGCTGCCGGGTCCGACGGATGGGAGTTGGTCGACATCGCCGATGAGAATGAGATGGCTCCGAGGCGCGACGGCTCTCAGCAGCTGATCCATGAGCGGCAGATCGACCATAGAGGCCTCGTCGATGATGATCACCTCGGCTTCGAGGGGATTTTTCTCTCCGCGCTGAAACCTTCCCTCGCGAGGATTGTATTCCAGAAGGCGATGGATCGTCTTGGCCTCCTCGCCGGCCATCTCACCCATGCGCTTGGCCGCCCGTCCTGTCGGCGCGGCCAGGGCGAACGAAATATCCGAGCGTCGAAGCAGGCCCAACAACGAATGTAACAGAGTCGTCTTTCCGGTGCCCGGTCCTCCGGTAATCACCAAGACCTTCTGCTGAAGCGCCTGAAGAACCGCGTCGCGCTGTTCCGCTTCGAGCAGCAGCTCCATCTGAGCTTGAGCCTCGTCGAGAGCCTGAAGTCGGTTGGGCAAGGATAGCGACGACGAGGTCGAAATAAGGCTACGGAAAGCCGACGCCACTCTGTTTTCCGCCTCGTAGAGTTCCCGGGGATAGACCCTAGTCTCCTCTCCGTCAGCTTTTTCTAAAAAAATTTCACCTTCTGTTGCGAGCTCTTCAACGTCGCGTTGGATGGTTTCCTCTTCGACACCCAAAACAGAACAAGCGTTGCTTGTAAGAAGAGTAAGCGGGACAAAACAATGACCCGCTTCGGAAAACTTTCCCAGGAGATGCAGCAACCCTGCCTGGACTCTGAGGGGGAAATCCCCGCTGATGCCCATACCCTTGGCAATACGATCTGCCAGCACAAAGCCAATGCCGCGGACCTCACGTGCCAAACAGTAAGGATTCTCCTTGACTCGCGCCACCGTCTCCGGCCCAAAGACGCGATAGATCTTGAGAGCAAGAGAGCTGGAGACACCATGTCCCTGAAGAAAGATCATCACTTCTCTCATCCCCCTCTGTTCTTCCCACGCCTTGAGGATTCTCTGCGCGCGAATCGCTCCGATGCCCTCGACTTCTAGTACCCGCCGGGGCTCTTCGGAAAGGACTCTCAACGTATCGAGACCAAAGGCGGAGACAAGGCGCCCGGCGTAGGTAGGACCGATCCCCTTGATCAAACCTGAGCCGAGGTATCTCTCAATCCCCTCGACCGTAGCCGGCTCCACCTTTTCCCACCGCTCCACTTGAAACTGAAGACCATAGCGGGGATGAACCTTCCAAAAGCCATTGACCTTGATCTCTTCACCTTCGCCCACAGGATAGATCTCACCCACCACAGTGACCTCTTGAGAGTCCTTGATCTCCAACCTAGCGACGGTGTAACGGCCTTCCGGGTCCTGATAGGTAATCTTGGTCACAGTTCCCTGTAAGACCGATCGCTCTTCTCTCTTTTCAGCCAATGGTCACCCTTGCTATCATCCTACTCCAGAGGGCCGAAGCCGGAAAAGAGGCTTGCGTTTTCTTCAGGCAGGGCTTAGATTTAGCTGTCATGATCAACCCTCTTCCAAGAGCTAGGGCCCTGCTGGCCAAGACGCCTTGGTGAGTCCTCACCCATCACTCTCGTTCTCCCGTAACTTAGGAAAGGCCGAATAGGAGCATCTCTATGTTTTTCGAAAGCTTATGGTTTGAGATCGCGCTGATTTTCTCCCTGATCTTAGCCAACGGTTTTTTTGCCGCCTCGGAAATCGCCATTATCGCCACGCGAAAAACTCGCATCGACACCTTGCTCGAGAAGGGGGTGCACTCCGCCGCCGCCGTGGCCCGATTGAAGAATGATCCTGATCGTTTCCTCGCTACTGTTCAAATCGGCGTCACTCTGGTGGGAACCCTGGCCTCCGCTATTGGTGGAGCAGCCGCCACCGAGTTTTTGAAGCCATTGATCCAATCCCTGCCCATTCCTTTGGTTAACACGTGGGGGCAATCGATAGCCATTCTCCTCGTCGCCCTTCCCATAGCTTATCTATCCCTGGTCCTCGGTGAGTTGGTGCCCAAGTCTTTAGCCCTGCGTTTTTCCGAGCGGATTGCTATTCTGGTGGCCCGTCCCATCGATTTTTTCTCCCGGCTCACTTCCTTCTTTGTGAAAATCTTAACCGCTTCAAGCAACACCGTCCTCAGGCTTTTTGGGGGAAAGGACGCCGGTGCAGCCACCTTCATATCCGAGGAGGAGGTAAAGTCCTTGATCCGGGAGGGTGCGGCGAAGGGAATCTTCGACGAGACGGAAAAGGAGCTCATCCACAGCGTCTTTGATTTTGTTGATACTCCGGTGAAGGCGGTCATGGTGCCTAGAACCGAGATCCATGCCATTGAGGTTCGGACGCCTGGCACAGAAGTCGTAAAGAGCTTCGTCGAAAGCGGCTTCTCCCGTATCCCCGTCTATGAAGAGGATTTGGACCGAGTCGTTGGCATCCTTTACCATAAAGATATCTTCCGTGCGCTCCAGGAAAAGGGAGACTTTCAACTCCGAGATCATTTGCACTCTCCTTTCTTTGTCCCTACGACGCTCCCCATCAGCCAGCTGCTCAAGGATCTGCAAAGAAGAAGGATCGGCATGGCGATCGTTGTCAATGAGTTTGGAGAGGTCGAAGGGATCGTGACCATCGAAGACCTTTTGGAAGAGATCGTGGGCGAGATCCGCGACGAGTATGACCGCGAGGAGCGCGGGCCGGTCGAGCGGCTCCCGGACGGCTCCTTAGTCATTCAAGGCGCGGCCCAGCTCAAGGATCTCAAATCTGATTACGGGCTTCCCTTCGAAGAATCGCCCGACTACCTCACGCTTGCGGGATTCGTTCTGGCTAAGCTGAAGCGCATTCCTAGGGGAGGAGAGAGGGTAGAGCACAACGGTTACAAGCTTACGATCGTAGATATGGAGGGGCGACGCATCCTCAAGATAAAGCTCGAGGAGACAAAAAAAAGTTAATAGCAGCGGATCTCGACCTCGTTGCCGTCCGGATCGAGAAAATAAACTGACGTGGCCCGCCCTCTGGCGCCCCAACGAGATATCGGTCCTTGGAGGATCGAAACGTGGTGACTTTTTAGATAGTCCACGATCCCGGAAAAATCCTCCCTTTCCACCACGAGACAGAAGTGATTGAGGTTTCCCGAATTTTTTTCCAGGCTTTTCTGCGGCGGCGTGCTCTCCCCCTTCAACGGGAAGAGGTCAATGATTGTATGCTCGTTGATGCGCACGGAGGGAAACCCAGTCTTGCCCGCCTTGAATTCTTCCACCCGTTCCGCTCCCAGACCTAACACCTGTGTGTAGAAAGCAAGTGAGCGCTCGATGTCCCTAACGTTGAGAACAATATGATCGAGCTCGATAACTTTTATGGTTGCCATGCCTCGCCTCCTATACCCTCGCTATAGTTCGCTATAAAGGCCCCTCAGCCATCGCGGCAAATCGCTTCCATCTCTTGCAAGAGTCTTTTGATTTCTTGCGGTCGTCCAACTGTGATTCTAAGACTGTCTTGAAGTCCCGGTACATCAAAATAGCGAACGAGAATTTTGCGTCTCTTGAGCTCCTCGTACAATCCTAGAAGGTTCTGGCTCTCCGTGCCATTACAAAGTTGGCCTGGGAAGGATAGACCTGAAGGCCGAGTCTTTTCAATCCACGAGACAACTGTTTACGGCCGCGTTGAATTCGGCCCACATTGCGCGCCATCCACGGCATGTCCTGAAGCGCAGCCGTGGCCGCAACCAGGCTCAGACGGTTTAAATTGTAGGAGTCCTTGACCTTGATCATCCCGGTGATGATCTCCTCCGTCGCGCAGGCGAGACCGATGCGCATACCGGCGAGCGAAAAGGATTTAGAAAAACTCCGCAGGACCACAAGGTTGGAAAAGGTTTGGATTAGAGGAATGGCCGATCTTCGATCTCCCTCGGCGAAATCGACATACGCCTCATCTACGACCAGGACGCCCGGAACTGACCGAGCTAGCCTCTCGATCTCATCCAGAGGGACCAAGGTCCCCGACGGGGAGTTGGGATTACAGACGAAAGTCAAAGCGGCCTCTTGTGAGTATAATGCTTCCGGAAGAGAGAAATCGGGCGCATACGGAACAGCGACTTTTTTCCCATCCTGAATGGTGACCAGGGTATCATAGAGAGTGTAGGTCGGCAGCGGATAAACAACTCGATCCCCCACTCCAACAAAACAACGCACCAAAATGGAAAGGAGCTCATCGGAGCCGTTCCCGACGAGGACGTTTTGCGGACGAACTCCATAGGCGTGAGCCGCCGCGGACCTTAGGCTGTCGCTGAGAGGCTCCGGATAGAGGCGTAAAGATGGGGTTGCTGCCTTGCGCAGGGCGGAAAGAACGCGCGGCGAGGGCGGATAAGGATTCTCGTTAGTATTGAGCTTGATGGCGTCGCCGTTTTGGGGCCGCTCTCCGGGGAGATAACCTTCCATGACAGCGATATTTTTTCTAAAATAGCCAGGCACAAACTGTATTCTTACTTGCTTTCGTCAACCATTGCAAAGCTTTAAAACGACGACCTTTTCTGGCACAATGCGCCTCTATGGGTCCAAGACGAGTCTCCACAGGAATCGCAGAGCTGGACGAGCAACTGAAAGGAGGGCTCCTCGAAGGCAAGTCCTATCTTGTTACCGGAGCGCCTGGTACTGGCAAAACAATCCTCTGCATTCAGTTCGTTTATAAGGCGGTGATGGAGGGAGAAAAAGCTATTTACGTTTCCATTGATGAGAAGCCTGCTGAGATCATTGAACAAGCGACCTCACTGGGCTGGGACTTGACGAAATATATTGAGAAAAAACAGCTGCTCATCTTAGATGCCTCTCCTTACTTCGGCTCCCGTGTGGGGGCAGGCAAGGAAAAGCAAGTCGATATCCAGAAGGTCGTGGGGGACCTCGGCGCCTATGTCCAGAGAATGGAGGCGACGCGGGT
>VBLN01000160.1:7337-9754 GCA_005878685.1 Deltaproteobacteria bacterium
GACATGGCGTGGAATAGCAACCAATTGGTCCGCACTCTGCTCGTAGAAAAGATGCGAGGGACGGCATACGAACTGATACAGCACCAGTTCAGCATTGTGGGAGAAAAGGGCATCACCTTGAGACCGAGAGAAGGATGATCAAGGGAAAGAAAATTTTTGTCGTTGAGGATGATCGCGAGTTCTGCGAGCTCTACCAAATGACGTTAGGAACAGAGGGATACCAGACTTCCTTTGCCCATACGGGAAGAGAGGCCCTGGAAAAGATTCCGGCCGAGAGGCCCGACCTGGTGATCATGGACGTGATGATGCCGGAGATCGATGGATACGAGGTATGCCGGCGACTACGGGCGCTGCCTGCTTTCGTCTTAACCCCGATCATCATCTTGACCGCTCTATCCACCGACGAAGCCAAGATCAAAGGGTATGATGTCGGGGCCGATGACTACATCACGAAACCCGTTTCCATCAAGGTGCTGACGGCGCGCGTGCGAAGTATCCTTGAGCGGAGCAGCGCAAGAATGAGTCAACCCACCCCTGCAGGAGAAGCGGGGGAAACCATTGCAGGGCAAGCGGCCGCGGACTCGACAACGATCAACCCCGGCGAGCGTTACTTCGAAGAACTCTTGGGCGCACCGATCCCCTCGGGGTCGAACATTCTGATCATCGGCCCTTTGGGAAGCGGAAAATCCTCGTTCGCACACTCCTTCGTCGCTCAGGGACTCCGAAACGGAGACAAGTCGTTGTTCGTTTGTCTCGATAGCGATCCCGCGCTGGTACGGGAAGAGCTAAGCTTAATGCACCATCTGGATGTTCGCGCCTATGAAGACAAAGAGCAGTTGCGATTTGTGGACGCCTATTCCTGGAGCGGAAGGGGCGGTATTTCTTCCGAGCGGTTCGCCATCACGGAAGCCCTGGAACTCTCGGATCTCTCGCTCCTGATCACCCAAGCCGCCGTTGAGCTGGGGCAAACAGAGCGCCAAAAACTGGGAGGAAGAAGAGTGATCGATTCGCTATCGAGCCTCTTTCTTAATTTTGAATTGCCCCATGTCCAACGCTTCATCGCGTTTCTGGTCCGCTCCGGCCATTTTGCCGGAGCCTCCACGACCTTTCTGCTCGACCAGGGCGTCTGCGATGAGAGAGCGCTAAACAACATTAGAGAGATGATGGATGCCGTCGTCGAATTCAGGACGGAAAAAGATGAATATCTCGGACGGGTACAAACAACAAAATGGGCTGCCGCTGCGTCGGAATGGACCAACATCACCCGGGCTTGATGACTCTGAACTGATCCTCTCGCCATCCTCAAAAAGACCGCTGACTGTTCGAAGCTCTTCCTTGACACGCCAACCAACGGTGGTTAACTTTTCGATTGCGCGGAGACTTTTATGCGCCTTGACAAGTTAACCATCAAATCACAAGAAGCTCTGCAGAGCGCTCAAACTCTGGCGGAAAAACGAAGCCATCAGGCGATCGATGTGGAGCACCTCTTAATGGCGCTTTTGGGCCAGAAAGAGGGCGTCGTCCTCTCGTTACTGCAGAAACTGGGAGTCCCTACCACCGCGCTCTTCGAAAAGCTTCAAAGAAGCTTAGACCGCCTCCCCCAAGTGACGGGCGCGGCGGCGGGACAAACCTTCATCACGCCCCGACTTAAAAAAGTCATCGAAGGTGCTGAAGCTGCGGCCGACAACCTCAAAGATGAGTATGTCTCTACTGAGCACCTTTTGTTATCCATCGTGGAGGATGAAGGCGAGGCTGGAAGAATCCTCCGAGAGTTGGGCGTGTCGAAGGACCATATCCTCAAGGGGCTGGTGGACATTCGCGGCGCGCAGAGGATCACGGACCCCAACCCCGAAGAAAAATACCAAGCCCTAGAAAGATATAGCCGTGATCTGACAGATCTCGCGCGCAAGGGCAAACTCGATCCTGTCATCGGCAGGGACGATGAGATCCGCCGAGTGATCCAGGTCCTCTCCCGGCGCACCAAAAATAATCCAGTTCTGATCGGAGAGCCGGGAGTTGGGAAGACCGCGATTGTGGAAGGGTTGGCGCTCAGAATAGTTAACGGCGACGTCCCGGAGAGTCTCAAAGACAAAAGGCTGGTTGCTCTGGACATGGGGGCTCTGGTAGCCGGCGCGAAATACCGCGGAGAGTTTGAAGAGAGACTCAAAGCGGTCCTCAAGGAGGTGACCGAGGCGAGCGGCCAGATCATCCTCTTTATCGACGAGCTTCACACCCTTGTCGGCGCCGGCGCGGCAGAAGGGGCCATGGATGCCTCGAACATGTTAAAGCCCGCCCTGGCGCGGGGTGAGCTCCGCTGCGTAGGCGCGACGACTTTAGATGAGTACCGCAAGCGGGTGGAAAAAGATCCGGCGCTCGAAAGAAGATTTCAACCGATTGTCGTCGGCGAGCCTTCGGTC
>VBLN01000161.1:0-5254 GCA_005878685.1 Deltaproteobacteria bacterium
CCAGACCCTTTTCCTTGTCGCAAATCTGTTTCAGGATAGGCGGCATACCCAATTGCTCCAATGTCAGGATTTTCGTAGGAATGGTCCGAAAGACCGCTCCCGCTCCTTTTCGCTGGAGAAAGACGTTGACACGGAAGCGGGCGGTCTCCCCCATTTCGAAAGAGAAATCGATATCATGGGTCTCTTCAAAGAGCTTGCGCTGGCTGTCGTTCATAATGTCGTAGACCATAGAATGGACCTGCTCTTTGGTCAACGGCGCATAGTCGAGCTTTTTAAGGTCCCCATTGATGCGCAGCATGGGTGGTTCACCCGAGCTTAGGTGGCAATCCGATGCCCCCTGTTCCACTCCAAAGGCAAGTAGCTGCGTGATATCCATACCTTCTCCTCTTTTGCTTGGAAACAGTAAATATAAAGTGCTTATAATACAGTAGTTTGCCGATTTCTGCAAAGATATCTTCCTTGCGTCCAGCTACTCGTTCGGTGCTTGAAAATGTTGACTCGGGGAGGCAGCAGCATTGCTAACTATTCCTTGCCTTTTCAAAAAAAACCCGGTAGGAAAAGGTCGATTCCATTGGATCGCGAACAAATGATGCTGGCGGGAAGAGTCGCTTTGGTTACGGGCGGTGGGACCGGCATTGGAAGGGCGATCAGCGAAATCTTCGCCAGAAACGGGGCCCGCGTTGCGATTGCCTCTCGCAATCCATCGCATCTGGAAAAAGTCTCACAAGAGTTCAAAGAATCCGGCTTCTCTTGCATGGCCCTCCAAATGGATGTGAGGGAAAAAAAGGAGGTTCAACACTCGGTTGCCAAGGTGAAGGAGACTTGGGCAGCGATAGATATTCTTGTAAATAATGCCGGCATCTCCGGTTTGAACCGCATGGACGAGGAGAATGACGGCCGATGGCACGACATTTTGCAAACCAATCTGACCGGGATGTACTTTATGACTAAAGAGGTCTTAAAGGTCATGAGAGATGACTCCGACGGCCGCATCATCAACGTCTCGTCGGTGCTCGGAAAATTCGGCGTTCCTGGCTATTCGGCCTATTGCACCACCAAGCACGGGATGATTGGCTTTACCCGCGCCCTGGCTCTCGAAGTCGTCAACCGAGGCATCACCGTCAACGCGATCTGCCCCGGTTGGGTCGAGACGGAGATGGCTCATTCAGGAATGCGGGAAAGCGCATCGTACCAGGGAATCACCGTCGAGGAATTCAAGCGGCAGGCGATCGAGGCTGTTCCGATCAGAAGATTTATTGAGCTGGAGGAGGTCGCTCATTTGGCTCTTTATCTAGCATCGAAAAAAGCCGGTGGAATCACCGGACAGGCGATCAACATCTGCGGCGGCCAGACGATGGTATGAGAAAAGCTTTCAGCGATCAGCCGTCAGCTCTCAGCTGCGGCCCTGTTGGACACTTACGGAATTAGCCGCAAGCACATCGTCCAAGCCGTGAAAGGTTTGCTATAAAGGAATCTCGTCAGGAATCTTCCTCTTTCTCCTTTTCAGCCCGATCCAATATCGATATCCGTCTCATGATGTGATAAGGAACCCCTTCCACGGGATACTTAGGGTGAAAGACAAGATCGAAGTTCGAAATCCCGCCAGCGGAGAAAGAGTCGCTGAGCTGGACGTTGCCACTGCGGAGGATGTGGTGGCAGCCGTAACGCGCGCCCGCAAAGCCCAGCTGCTTTGGAAAGAAAAAGACTTTAAGGAAAGAGCTGGGCTCTTCTATCGCTTCCGCGACCTCCTACTCGATCATCAAGAGAAAATAGCCGACATCGTGACCGCCGAGACCGGCAAACCCAGGGCCGAGGTTTATGGCGCCGAGCTCTTTTACCTTTGCGACGCGATCGGCTTTTGGGCAAAGAGCTCCCAAAGGTTCCTAAAGCCAGAGAAGATCCGGCCGCATCTGCTGAAAACAAAAAAGGTCTTTTCCACCTACAATCCTATCGGAGTGGTGGGGATCATCAGCCCATGGAACTTCCCCCTCGTGCTAACCCTAGGCGACGCCATACCCGCGCTCATGGCAGGCAATGCCGTGATCATCAAACCCTCGGAGCTGACACCGCTTTCTGCGCTATTTGGAGCTGAGCTCGCGGTCCAGGCGGGCCTCCCTGAAAACCTGCTCCAAGTTGTTGTGGGAGGGAGCACAACAGCCGAAATGTTGATCGATCACGCGGATATGATCTCTTTTACCGGCTCCGTGGAGACCGGACAAAAAGTGATGGCCCGAGCGGCTCAGAGACTCATTCCCGTCTCATTGGAGCTGGGCGGCAAGGATCCCATGATCGTTCTAAAAGACGCGGACCTCAAACGCGCGGCGAACGCCTGTGTGTGCGGCGCGTTAATGAACTCGGGACAGGTCTGCACTTCCATCGAGCGTGTCTATGTGGAGGAGCCCGCCTACGACGATTTTGTCAAGCGGGTCGTCGACAAGGTAAAGTCTCTGCGTCAGGGATCAAGTCAAGACGAAGTCGAGCTGGGGAGCATGAGCTCTTTGGAGCAACTTGAAAGAGTGGAGTGTCAGGTCGAAAAGGCGGTCAATGGCGGCGCGAGAATTCTTGCTGGCGGCCGGCGCAAGCCTAACTCCAAAGGATTTTACTACGAGCCAACGGTTATGGTTGACGTCAACCACGACATGGAGATCATGAGGGAGGAGACTTTCGGGCCGGTGATTCCGATCATGAAGGTCACGGATCGGGAGGAGGCGCTGCGTCTTGCCAACGACTGTCGCTACGGCTTGGATAGCAGTATTTTTACCCGCGACTCAAAGGCCGGTTGGAAAATGGCCGAGAGGATCGAGGCCGGCTCGGTCTGCATCAACGACTGCATGGTCAATTTTATCATTCCTGAAGTTCCTATGGGCGGGATCAAACAGAGCGGAATCGGCCGCCGCCACGGCGCCGAAGGTATCCGCAAATACTGCCGGCAGAAAACCGTTGTCATCGACCGGCTGGGCCTTGAGAGCGAGTTTACCTGGTTTCCAATGAGCAAACGAAAGACGGAATTCCTGCGCAAGGGTCTCGGACTCCTCTTCCGCTCTGGATGGCGAGATAGGCTGAGGACGCTCAAACGGGAGCACCACGCTTCTGAAATCGTTGCAATCGGGCGAAAATTTAGTAAGGATTGAAGCCGTCCAATCGAACCGCAAAGGAGACAATGTATGAGCAAAGACCTGCACCAATTTCTGGCGATGGAAGAGAAAATGAGGCCTGATTCACTCCTCCGCGTCAAGGAGCGGATAGATTCAAACCAATTCGAGACCATCGCCTTCCTCAAACACCTCGATATGCGCGGAGAACAGAAAATGGTGCTGTTTGAAAACGTCCCCAACCTCAAAGGGCAGCCTTCAGAGTTTCCCCTTTTCTATAACCCGTTTATCTCACGCCAGCTCTGCGCCGACGGCCTAGGAATGGGCGAGTTGAAATCGAGCATGGATTTGAGTCTCGAAGTCGCCAAACGAGAGCTGCAAAAGGGCGAAGTGGAAACGCTTCCGCCGAGTAAGGCCCCGTGTAAGGAGGTCGTGCGTAAGGGCTCCGATGTGGACCTCGGAATCTTCCCGATCCCCATGCATCACAAGGACGACGCGGGCGCCTACTTTACCATGACTTGCGCGATGAAAGGGCTGAATGACAACTTTTACGATATCACCTTTACGAAGAATATGTATTACGGCCCCCGGAGGATGAGCTTTTCAGCGCATAAGCATCATCACTTGGAGACCATGGTCACCGCGTACGAGGCCAAAAACAAACGCGCTCCCGTGATCGTCATCTTAGGTCATCACCCAGCCTTTTACCTCTCCACTTGCTGTATGACTCCCTATGGGAATAACGATTATTTGACGGCGTCGGCGTTTCTTCAAGAGCCTCTACGTCTTACGCCTTCCGAGAGCTGGGGCGAGGATTTTCTTGTTCCGGCGGATGCCGAGGTCATTATCGAGGGCGAAGTTCCTCCCCACGTGCGAGAGTCGCAAAATCCCTTCGGAGAGATTCTCGGATACTACCAGTGGGAGATGAAAGTGCCGGTCATCGAAGTCACGGCCATCACCTACCGGAAAAACGCCATCGTTCAGGATTTCTGGCCGGGGCAACTGGACCACTGGAACTTGGGCGGCATTCCCAAGGAGGGCAGCGTCTACAACGTCATCAAGAAAAATGTTCCAGGCATCAAGGCGATTCATCTGCCCGCTTCAGGATGCGGCCGACTGATCTGCTACATCTCGATCGGCAAGGAGTTCGAGAATGATGCCAACAAGGCGGCGATGCAGGCCTTTGTCGAGATGCCCAATTTGAAACTCTGCGTGGTTGTCGACGACGATGTCGATGCCTTCAACGAGCGCGAAGTCATGTGGGCGGTTGCGACCCGCACCCATTGGGACAAGGATATCGAGCTCATCCGTAAGGTCCAAAGCTTCCGCGGGTGGCTGGGAGATGCCGTGGCGATCATCGACGCGACCCGGCCTCTGCAGGGTGAGTTTCCGAAGCGCAATCGAGTCGACGAGCAAGCTATGGAGCGGGTCAGAAAATTCTTTAAATAGGTCCAGAGTCCGGAGCGATGGATTCCCGTTTTCTGGATTCTTGGACTGGAGATCGCCGTCTTCGCTCTCATCATTTACAGATCCCCCTTATTACCCGCAGTAGAAAGTTCTTCGCCGTGCCCGAGTCGTATTGATGCGGAATGTGGATGAAGCCGAAGCGTGTGGCCAGATGATGCCGTTTGATGTAATCCAAAATCACATACATTGAGTAGTTGCAGACATAGTCACCGGCGTCTTTGGAAAATTTTGTCTCCCGGCCCTTCTTCAATCTAAGACTCGTTGATATCCACTTGGACCCGCCTGAAAGAATCGGCCTGATTGTACTCGCCTTATTCTTGCGCTTTCTATTCGCCGCTCTGCGCTCGATTCTTAAACGCTGTCCCTCTGAGCACCGGCCTAGGCCCAGCACAGCATCAGGACAATGTTCCCTCAACGCCCTGATAAACTGACTCTTGTCAAACCGGACAGGAAAAATGATCTTCTTGACTCCCCTGCGCTTTGGGAAACTTGTCAGGATTTTCTCGGTAATGTTCTCTTTGAACTGCTGGTAGGGCCCGAAACCGTAGATGAGGAGACGCACAGAGTTTGCCGGTCCTTACACAAAGGGGACTGCTAGGTGACACGCTGAACCCTTGATCATCGCGTGTTTATTGGGAGCGGTTCACCTCCCCCAGAGAGTTAGATGAGCTGGGTTTAACACTCCGCCTGGAGAA
>VBLN01000161.1:5303-9887 GCA_005878685.1 Deltaproteobacteria bacterium
GGAACGCCGATCACGATCACCCAGAAAAAAAAGGGCCCTTGAGTGCCGACGTTGAAGCCTTCTCCAAACCGCGAACCCGAGCATGTGCGGGTAGCATCGTTATAGGTGCCTCCGCCATCGAGGCATGCATCGAGGTCTGCAGCAAGAAATATCTCCCGGCAAAGCCAAACATAGGCCACGAATAAGATCAGCAACCATAGAACTCGCAAGGCTATCTTCATAAGCTGCCGGCCTGGCCAATTATGGCTTTGTTGCAACAGGGCCCCCGCCGCACGTCAACCGTCCAGCAGAAGAATAAGGCGAGGTCAAATAGGCGGGTATAAAGTCTTTTCAATACTGGGGGGTATCTTGAGTCTACCGCTCGTCCTGAGGAGCGGCCTTTAGCGCTACGCCGACTGTATCGGAGGCAGTGGACTCCACTTCGTAATAGATCTTCCCACCAGTTCGCTTAAACTCCTCGGCTTTTTCTTTCATGCCGATCTCAAGCGCAGTCTGCTCGTCCAGTCCCTTTTTCGCCGCGTAGTCACGCACGTCTTGCGTGATCTTCATAGAGCAGAAGTGCGGGCCGCACATGGAACAGAAGTGAGCAAGCTTGGCACCCTGGGCAGGTAGAGTCTCGTCGTGAAACGCGCGGGCGGTTTCCGGATCGAGGCTCAAGTTAAATTGATCTTCCCAGCGGAACTCAAAGCGCGCCTGGCTTAGCGCGTTGTCGCGCAGTTGCGCTCCGGGATGCCCCTTGGCGAGATCGGCGGCGTGGGCCGCGATCTTGTAGGCGATGACGCCATCTTTGACGTCCTTTCTGTCCGGCAGTCCCAGATGTTCCTTAGGCGTCACGTAGCAGAGCATCGCCGTGCCGAACCAGCCGATCATCGCCGCACCGATCGCGCTCGTGATGTGGTCGTAGCCAGGGGCGATATCTGTCGTCAGAGGACCCAATGTATAGAAAGGAGCCTCCTGGCAGAGCTCGAGCTGTTTGGTCATGTTCTCCTGAATGAGATGCATTGGGACATGACCCGGCCCCTCGATCATCACCTGAACATCATGCTTCCAAGCGATCTTCGTAAGCTCTCCCAGGGCTTCCAACTCGCCGAATTGCGCTTCGTCATTCGCGTCGGCAATGGAACCTGGACGGAGCCCGTCGCCCAGGGAGAAGGAAACGTCATAAGCCTTCATGATCTCGCAGATCTCTTCGAAATGGGTGTAGAGAAAATTCTCCTGATGATGCGCGAGACACCATTTCGCCAGAATCGAACCGCCGCGTGAGACGATGCCGGTCACACGTTTCGCCGTAAAGGGGATATAACGCAGCAGCACGCCGGCGTGAATGGTGAAGTAATCGACCCCCTGCTCCGCCTGTTCGATCAAGGTATCCCGGTAGATTTCCCAAGTAAGCTCTTCCGCCTTGCCTCCTACTTTTTCCAGCGCCTGATAGATGGGAACGGTGCCGATCGGCACCGGCGAGTTGCGCAAAATCCACTCGCGCGTCTCGTGAATGTCATCTCCGGTCGAAAGATCCATGACGGTATCCGCGCCCCAGCGTATCGCCCAGATCATCTTCTCAACTTCTTCTTCAATCGAAGAAGCCACGGCGGAGTTGCCGATGTTAGCGTTGATCTTGACCAGGAAGTTGCGACCGATGATCATCGGTTCGCTCTCAGGATGATTGATGTTTGCAGGAATAATGGCTCGGCCACGGGCGACCTCGTCGCGCACAAACTCCGGCGTCACGAATGCTGGGATCGATGCGCCGAAACTGTTTCCCGGACGGGCATGAGAACCACCATTGCCACCGTTCTTCAAAGCCGCCTCGCGCCCGATGTTCTCGCGGATCGCGATATATTCCATCTCCGGCGTGATGTCGCCCTTTTTCGCATAGTGCATCTGCGTGACATTCCGGCCAGGCTTCGCTCTTAGAGCCGCCCGGCGAGAGGCCTCGGGAAATCGTTCTGTCTCGGGCTTTTGGTCGTTACCGTTCGTCCCGTTTCTCCCTAGCGGTAGCCGACCAAGTTCCTGCACATCTTCCCGCCCCCTGATCCACTCCAGGCGCAACGGAGCAACTCCTTTTCGAACATCGATCGCAGCGGCGCGATCGGTATAAGGCCCCGAGGTATCATAGACCACGACTCGCGCATCGGCTTTCTCGCTCTCCCCATTGTCCCTACCAGAAGAAAGAAAAATCTCACGCATGGCCACGCGAACGTCGGCGAATCGCTTGCCTTGGCTGTAAACCTTGCGGGATGCAGGAAGCGGTTCGGTCGTGATTACGCTGTTACGCGGGCCATTTTCGTTACGGGACTTCGACATGGTTTTGTCCTCCTTGTCCCTCTACTCTCGAAAAGATCAAACGCTTAGTGGCAAAGCTCATACGTGCTGATAGCGACGGACATGCTCCTCATAAAGCCCTTCTTTCCCTTTTTGCTCAAGCTCACGGGAGCGCTCCATGAGAACCTCTTTTGTCTCCACAAAGTCCTGTCGGGTAAATCCTCTGTTTGCCGGATGCACGCCCGTATCCATGCGAATGGCATCACAAGGGCAGGCCTCGACGCAAAAGCCACAATAGATGCAGCGCAGGGTATCGATTTCATAGCCAGCGTCGATATAGATGCACTCCGCCGGACAGGCCGTAGCGCAGAGAAAGCACGCCGTACACTGAACCAACCCGTCTTGCTTTAGAGTGAGCCGATGGCAACCACGAAAGGTCTCAGGATATGGGATTCTCTCATCGGGATACTGGACCGTAATCGCCGCCTCCTGGTCTTTGGCCAAGCCAAAGAGATGGAGCGTGTGGATCGTCAGGTTTCTCCAGAAGCGATAACCCGTGACCATCAGGCCGCGTATGATCTCCGGGAAATAGAGGCGTTCCCAGAGACCCATCTCTTCGACTCTCTTCATACTAGAAAATCAGCTACTTATTTCACTTATAAAGGAATGGAGCCTTTTGTCAAGGAAAGGATGAGGTGAGAGACGGGTCCCGAGCCACGCTTCACTCCGTCTCGTATTGGATGAGTGAGAAGACTCCGTGGGGTTTGAGTCTTTCCCTGCCTTTGAGAAAAGAAAGCTCAATCACGAAAGCGCACTCCACAACTCTTCCGCCCAGCTTCTGCACCAGCTCCGCCGCCGCAGAGGCGGTCCCCCCGGTCGCGAGGAGATCGTCTACGATTAGCACCCTGGCATTCGGCTGGAGGGCATCCCGATGCACTTCCAGGGTATCGGAACCGTATTCCAGAAGGTAGCTGGCACGGTGAGTCTCGTAGGGGAGCTTTCCAGGCTTGCGGACAATGCAAAAGCCCGCCTCGAGCCGATAAGCGAGCGCGGCGCCGATGATGAAGCCGCGCGACTCGATCCCTAGAATGATGTCCACTTCCTGAGGGCGATAACGATCCGCGAGCAGATCTATCGTTTGTTTAAACAGCCGGCCGTTGCCCAGGAGAGGAGTGATATCCTTGAAGATGATCCCCGGTTTAGGAAAATTGGGGATGTCTCGGATCGCCTGGCGAATCTGAGCGATTTCCTTTTTCATCAGCGTCCAGCTACCACAATCTCTCCGCGCGCGCAAACAGGAAACTCTCTCGCGCTATCCCCAGACCTGGAGCGAGGTCTCGACCACAATCTCGAGCTTCCTTTTCTGATCGTCTTCGCCGATCAGGTTGCCCACGACATCCGAGGCAAAACCGCATTGGGGACTGAGGGCGAGCTGCTCCAAAGGGACATAGCGGGTCGCTTCATCGATCCGGCGCTTGAGATCGTCGATCTTTTCCAATTCCGCTACTTTCGTGCTGACCAGACCTAACACAATCACCTTCCCTTTGGGCACAAAACGCAACGGCTCAAAGCTGCCTGCTCGCTGGCTATCATATTCCAGCAAAAACCGGTCGTGAATTAACTCCGCAAAGAGCCGCTCGGCAATCGCATCGTAGCTTCCCTCCCGGTGCCACATGCTGCGCTGGTTCCCCCGACACAGATGGATTCCGAAGGTCGCGTCTTCGAACCCTTGCAGCAGCTCGTTATCGGCTTTGAGCGAACGGGAGAAATTCTCCATAGGGTTCTCACCGCGCTGCCGCATCGCCTCTAGAGATGGCGGGTCGACATAGGCGGTATATCCCGGGGCATCGATCTGGATATAGCGGCAGCCCGCATCAATCAAACCTTGGATCATTTCTCTTTCGAGTCGCACCACATCGGCCATGAATTCGTCGATCGAGCGGTAGACGGTCGTTGACCGTTCGTAGTCAAAGCGCTGGCAGATCCGGTCAGGGCCGATTAACGTCACCTTTGCCGGCTTCGTCGCTACTCGGCTCACAAAGAGATACTCTTCCAAGGGAAGACTACGCACCAGCCTAAGTCGCTCTTTAACCGGACGACGTTGCAGAATCGCTGCCCCTTCGGCCACCTGGTACGCGCGCTCCCACCTCTGAAGCGGCTTCCCTCCTTCGACCAAGCTTTCAACAAACCGAAGGTCCATGGGGCGTGCGTCAAAGCCGCCGACAGAGGCTCCAAAGCTATCCTGAAAATTGAGGCGCCGAAACTCGCCATCTGTGACGACCTCTAACCCGGCTTTCTCTTGAAGCAGGACTGCTGCGCGAA
>VBLN01000161.1:9903-11354 GCA_005878685.1 Deltaproteobacteria bacterium
TCGATCTTTCCTTCGTCACAGCCCCGACGCGCTTCCTTAAGATAGGCCGGACGCAGGAGACTTCCCACCACATCATTTCTGATCTTGCTTAGCTCCTTCATAGTTTTGAACAGTTAAGTGAGAGCCTAGGTAATGTCAACCACCAAAGGGCTGCAGGAGTCACTTCGCTCCAGAGCCTCCCGCGATGAGCTTTCCCGAGATCCCTCCGGGGAGCGCGCCCTTCGGCTGCGGCTGATGGAGGCCATTTCCATCGGAGGCTCAGCCCAAGGCTGATCAGTCCTCTGGCTGAGGATCAGCCAATGCTTTGTGGCTAAGCCTACTGAACTGAGGGGCAGGCACCCCCTCTCAACCACCTTTCTTTCACAGTGGCGGCAAGTAGTGAAGGGGATCTCTCGCCACGTTGTCTTTCCGAATCTCAAAATGAAGATGAGGAGCTGTCACTCTCCCTGTGCTGCCAACCTCTCCGATGACCTCTCCTCGAGCCACCTTTTGACCATCATGAACCAGGTTTCTCTTATTGTGAGAGTAAACAGAGACAAGTCCCCTCGCATGACGGATGATAATGAGATTGCCATAGCCTCGCAGTTCGTCCCTGTAGATTACTTCGCCCTCCTCGGCAGCCACAATCGGGCTTCCTTCTGGGACTGAGATATCTATGCCGTCGTGGAAAGTCTGCCCGCGATGACCAAACTTTGAAGTGATGCTCCCTTTCACAGGCCAGATGAAACCCTCGCGCGCCCTTTCTTGTTGATCGGCCGGGCTGGGTTGCTCGAGCGTCGCCTCCGAGGGAGTAATGATTTCCACCGGCAGCTGCCGCGTCGCATTCGGGATGAAAATTCTTTGTCCGACGTGGATCTGGTGCGGATCGCTGATCCGGTTGATGCGCGCCAGCTCCTGGTAGGGAACATCATAAGCTTTTCCGATGCGAAACAGGTTCTCACCGCTCTTCACCACATGGTACAACCCCAGCGACCGCTTCTGAGGCGAAAAAACCGCCCGGGGAGCACATCCGTTAGAAAAAATTAAAGGCAAAAAGAAAAAAAGGAAGAGAAAAAGCTGAGGCTTCAGCTTGCCCAACCGTATTTCCCCCACAGCTTAACAAACCGACATTCCCCCAACGGCTCCTCCTCGAGGCCGGAGTCGGTGCTTCGTATCCGCTTCAACACCTGTGCGTGCTCGTCTCCCAGAGGGATGACCAACCTCCCTCCCGTCGCCAGTTGATCGACCAGCGGTTGAGGCAAAGATGGAGAGCCCGCCGTAACTACAATAGCATCATAAGGGGCATGTTCAGACCAACCCAAGGTTCCATCCCCGACATGAATCGCTACATTGTAATATTGGAGCCCGTCCAGAATCGTTCTAGCCTGAGTCGCCAGTGTGCGGATCTTTTCGATGGAAAAGACGTTTCGAGCGAGCTCGGCGAGGATCGCGCTCTGATAGCCGGAGCCGGT
>VBLN01000162.1:0-1243 GCA_005878685.1 Deltaproteobacteria bacterium
TGACTTTTATCTCCCCGATCTGAAAGCCACGGCACTCATCGTGCAGTCCGAGATCGATTCCCCGGCAAAAGCTGTGGCACAAAGGCGTGGTATTCCAGTCATCGAACTGACGCCCATGCTAGAGGCAGAAGCTGGCATCTTTACGCTCACAGCCTACAAAGGTTCTCGTCCAATCCGTGAGGGATTTGCAGAAGCCGAGGATGTGGCTTTAGTACTTCATACTTCAGGGACAACTTCCCGCCCCAAAATGGTTCCGTTGACACAGAAAAACCTTTTGGCTTCGGCTAATCATATCGGGACTACGCTGGAACTGACCGAGAAGGATCGTTGCCTGAACATTATGCCGCTTTTTCACATTCACGCTCTGGTTGGGGCTGTCCTAGCATCGCTAATGGCCGGGGCGAGTGTGGTTTGCACCTCGGGTTTCGACGCAGAGGAATTCTTCACTTGGCTAGGAGAGTCCCATCCAACCTGGTACACAGCGGTTCCTACCATCCATCAAGCAGCACTATCATGCGCGGCAGCGCATAAGGAACAGCTCCAACGCTGTTCCCTTAGGTTCATCCGCTCTTCTTCTGCCGCGCTACCTCCTCAGGTAATGCAGGGCCTGGAGGAAGTCTTTCAAGTGCCCGTGATTGAGGCTTACGGGATGACGGAGGCCTCCCATCAGATAAGCAGCAATCCCCTTCCACCAAGACCGCGTAGGCCTGGTTCGGTCGGTATATCAGCGGGGCCAGAGGTGGCCATAATGGATGAGGCGGGCAAATTGCTGAGCTCAGGCAAGGCCGGGGAGATCGTGATTCGTGGTGCCAATGTCATGTCGGCGTATGCGAACGGTTCCGAGGCCAACAGAGAGAGTTTTACGCGCGGCTGGTTCAGAACGGGAGACGAAGGATATCTAGATGCGGACGGCTATCTCTTTATAACAGGTCGCTTAAAGGAGATTATCAACCGTGGAGGAGAAAAGATTTCTCCTCGAGAGGTAGATGAGGTGCTCATGCAGCACCCAGCGGTTTCACAGGCAGTTACTTTTGCAGTTCCGCATTCGACCCTTGGGGAAGATGTTGCAGCGGCTGTCGTGCAGCGGGCAAAAATGTCGGTAACAGAGGGAAAAATACAGCGTTTTGCTGCTATGCGGCTAGCAGAGTTTAAGATTCCGCGCCAGGTGCTAATCGTTCAAGAGATCCCCAAAAGTGCTACCGGCAAAGTGGAACGCATCGGTCTGGCCGAGGAGCTAGGTCTA
>VBLN01000162.1:1279-7030 GCA_005878685.1 Deltaproteobacteria bacterium
CAGCTCCGCGTACTCCGAGAGAAGAAAAACTGATAGAGATTTGGTCTCAGGTTTTAGGAATCAAGCAGGTGAGTGTCCATGACAACTTCTTTCATTTAGGAGGAGATTCCATCCACGCGGCTCGAGTTATTTCCCGCGTCCGGGAATCAATGGGGAGGGAGTTGTCGTTCCTGGCTTTTTTTGAGAATCCCACAGTGGCGCAGATGGCCAGAAGTATGGAGACCGTCAGTTGGGAAACTAAAGATCTGGAGACCGCGCCTCTTCAACCTATTCCCAGGGATAGAAGAATACCGCTTTCTTATGCCCAGGAGCGCATGTGGTTCTTCGATCAGCTTGAGCCTGGTAACCCTACTTATAACCGTCCTGCCTTTATTCGCTTCACGGGCTCCTTAAATGTAGCAACGCTGGAGCAATGCCTCAATGAGATCCGCCGCCGTCACGAAGTCTTACGGACTACCTTCCCTGCTGTGGACGGACAACCCGTCCAAGTTATCTCAAGCGCTGAGCCTGTAAGTCTACCGCTGTTAGATCTTAGACATTTGTCTGAAGTCGAAAGGGGAACAGAGGCTAGGCGGCTGGCAATTGAAGAGGCGCGGCGTTCCTTTGATTTAGCCCTAGGCCCACTGATTCGGACTCAATTGCTACGGCTGGGCGAAGAGGAGTACTTACTGCTCCTGACGACGCACCACGTCGTCTTCGACGGCTGGTCTATGGGAGTGCTTCTTCGGGAGATTTCGGCTGTCTACGAGGCCTTCTCGATTGGGAGTGTTCCCTTACTCTCTGAGCTGCCAATACAATACGCCGATTTTGCGCAGTGGCAGCGGAAGCGGTTTCGGGATGAGGTTTTGGAATCACAACTTTCTTACTGGAGGCATCAGCTAGATGGCAGCCTGCCGGTGCTAGAATTACCCACTGACCACCCAAGACCACCGGTTCAGACGTTCCGTGGAGCAAGGCATCCTCTGGTGCTGAGCAAGGCGCTGACCGACGCGCTTAAGGAAATAAGCCAACGCGAAAAGGCTACCCTCTTCATGACGCTCCTAGCGGCCTTCAACATTTTACTCCGTCGCTATACAGGTCAGGATGACATTATCGTAGGCACACCAGTGGCAGGTCGCACTCGACTAGAGACCGAGGGATTGATTGGTATCTTTGTTAACACTCTGGCCCTACGCGCCGATCTGGCTGGCAACCCTACATTCCGTGAACTGCTTACACGAGTCCGCCAGATGTTCCTAGAAGGTTGCGCTCACCAAGATCTTCCCTTTGAGAAGCTAGTCGAAGAACTACGACCGAAGCGAGATCTGAGCCGAAACCCAATATTCCAAGTGATGTTCCAATTGAGAAATATCCCGGAGAATACCCACGCGTTACCAGGTTTGAGGCTGGATAAGGTCGAGTTCGACTATGGAATATCGAGAGTGGATTTAACCCTGGAGGTGGATGATAAGGCTGAAGGGCTTTTTTGTTGCTTCGAATACAATACGGATCTGTTCGACGCTGGCACCGTCGAGCGCCTAGGAGGTCATTTTGAAAGCCTGCTGAAAGGCATCGTGGCACATCCACAGAGGCGACTCTCGGACCTACCGATGCTCACCGAAGCGGAAAGGCAACAACTGCTGGTGGAGTGGAACGACACCAAGAGAGATTACCCCAGCAATAAGTGCATCCATGAACTGTTTGAGGCACAGGTCGAGCAAATGCCCGAGGCGGTGGCAGTGATCTTTGACGGTCAGCAACTGATCTATCGGGAGCTCAACGCGCGAGCCAACCAACTGGCCCATCATTTGTGCAAGCTCGGAGTGGGTCCCGATGTGCTGGTGGGTATCAGTGTAGAGGCCTCGCTGGAGATGGTGGTTGGAATTTTAGCCATCCTCAAGGCTGGGGGAGCTTATGTGCCGCTGGACCCTGCCTATCCTCAGAAGCGGCTAGCTTTCATGGTAACAGATGCCCAGATGCCCGTGCTGTTAACCCAGGAGCGACTCCTGGCCAGGTTGCCCGTGCATGGGGCTAAAGTGGTTCGCTTGGACACTGACTGGGAGGTGATTGCCAGAGAGAGTAAGGAGAATCCTGTTAGTAGAACAAAGCCTGAGAACCTGGCCTATGTGATTTACACCTCGGGCTCGACTGGTAGTCCCAAAGGGGTTCTGGGACTCCATCGAGGCACCATCAATCGCTTTGCCTGGATGTGGCAGGCCTACGCCTTCGAACCGGAAGAAGTTTGTTGCCAGAAAACCTCCTTTAACTTTGTGGATTCCGTCTGGGAACTATTTGGGCCATTGCTTCAGGGAATCCCGACAGTCATTGTTCCGGACGAGGTGCGGAAGCATACGCATCGGCTCATTCAAACTCTAGCGGCTCATCGCGTCACCCGCCTCGTGCTAGTGCCGTCCTTGCTGCGTGCGATCTTGGATGGCGATGGCAGTCTGCAGCGCCAATTGTCCACACTCAAGATTTGGATCTCCAGTGGAGAAACGCTCCCAGTGGACTTAGCCCAACGCTTCCGGGAGTTGCTGCCTCACAGTGTCCTGCTCAACCTCTATGGCTCGTCTGAAGTGTCAGCCGATGTCACCTGGTTCGACGTCGGTATGATGAAGGGAGACCTCGTGAGCATGCCGATCGGTCGCCCCATTGCCAACACTCAGATTTATCTGCTAGACGCCCAACTGCAGCCGGTGCCCGTAGGCGTAGCGGGCGAGGTGTGCGTCGGCGGCGATAACCTGGCACGGGGCTACCACAATCGGCCGGAGCTTACGGCTGAGAAGTTCATTCCTAACCCCTTTAGCGACGAGCCTGGAGCGCGGCTGTACAAGACTGGGGACTTAGCTCGATACCTACCAGATGGCAACATTGAGTTCATCGGTCGCAAGGATTACCAGGTCAAGATCCGGGGTCTCAGGGTCGAGCTGGGAGAGATCGAAGCAGTACTCGGCCAACATCCCTCCGTGCAGCGATGCGTTATCTTGGTACGAGAGGACATCCCCAGTGACAAGCGGCTTGCGGCATATGTTGTTCCTCACGATCAGGCAACTAAGACAGTAGGTGAATTGCGGAACTTTTTAAAGACAAAGCTGCCTGAGTACATGGTGCCCTCGGCCTTCGTGTTCCTTGATACGCTGCCGCTTACGCCCAACGGAAAAATAGATCGCCAAGCGCTTTCAGTCCCCAACCACACCAGGTTTGAACCGGAAAACACCTTTATTGCTCCGCGGAATCCTGTGGAACGCCAATTAACCCAAATTTGGGAAAATCTTCTCGGCACCCGGCCCATCGGCGTGAAGGATAACTTCTTTGACATTGGGGGACATTCACTACTGGCTGTTCGTCTGTTCGCTCAAATCGCAAAAACGTTTGGCCAAAATCTTCGCCTGGCTACCCTCTTCCAAGCACCGACTGTCGAGCAACTGGCTAGGCTCCTCAACCGAGAAGAGCCGACGGCGCCCTGGTCCTCCCTGGTGGCGCTTCAACCCAACGGCTCCAAACCTCCCTTCTTCTGGGTCCATGGGGATTCTAGCAATGCCCTCCTGGCACGTTATCTGGGTCCGGAACAGCCTCTATATGGTTTCATGCACCAAAGCCAAGATGGAAAACCCGCCCGCTATACCGTGGTAGAGACTGTGGCGGCACATTACCTCGAAGAAGTACGCACTATTCAACCAGAGGGCCCTTATTTTCTGGGAGGATATTCCTTTGGAGGCACAGTGGCCTTTGAAATGGCTCAGCAGCTAAGAAGACAAAGAGAGGAGGTGGCCTTACTGGTTTTGCTTGATTCCTACTTTCCAGGTAAGGAGATTGAGAACATTACGAGTTTCCGGAATGTGTTAACAAATATCACCCTATTCCGTGATCAGGCTCATCGTCATTTGCGTAACCTCGCCTTACTCGGAGCCCACGAGAAGTTAGCTTACCTTCTGGAGAGAGTTAAGGGGACCATCAAAGGCAAAATCAACGAAAGGACAGCGACGATCAGCAATATTCTCAAGAGAATACGCTGCAGGGTTTACTTGGCTCTGGGCCGTCCCATCCCCCCCTCCCTCCGAAGCCGCTACATCTTGGACATCTACTATCAGGCCCGACGAAACTATATACCGCAGCTCTACCCGGGGCGAGCCGTCTACTTCAAGTCTGAAAAGCTTTCGAGTTATCACCGATTAAACTGGGACAAACTGATTGCCGGGGGACTGGAGGTCTATGAGGTGCCCGGCCATCACCTCGACTTGCGCGAGGAACCGTATATCCGGTTCTGGGCAGAACCCCTGAAAACCTGCCTCCGCAAAGCCCAATCAAAGGAAACCCCCGATCCGCAAGATCGCTCATAGGAACGACTGATCGAACCGAATCGACATTTGGAAGGCTCCGTTTCTCCTTCTTCGTTTTTCGGAATAGACCCTTTATACCGTTACCGCATCGTCTCGGAATCCCGGATCGGCTCGGAGCGACGGGCTAAAATCAGCCCGACGAATACGATCAGGGCAGCTAAGCCTATGCGGAGACTCCACTCCAGCGGCTTTGGGGCCTCGCCCACGGTATTCCTTACGAAATCGTCGTCAAGTACCATTTTTGCTGCCACCTCGCCAAGAACTCCCGCGCCGGCGTAAACGAGCCAGCCGTACCGATCCATAAGGATGGCGATAAAGGCTGCGCCCATGACCACGATGGGAATGCTAAGGCCGAGTCCAAAGAGTAATAGAAACAGGCTTCCCGCAGAGGCACCTGCGACCGCAAGGATATTGTCCGTGGACATGATGAGATCAGCAATGATGATGACCCGGATGGCTTCCATAAGGCTCGTCCCATGGCGAACGTTGCTCTCGGCTACACTGTCTTGGCGTAGGAGCTTGAAAGCGATCCAGACGAGCAGAAGTCCTCCCACGAGCTGAAGGAAAGGCAATTGTAACAGCTGGGAAGTCGCAAAAGTGAGTGTGACCCGAACGACAACTGCTCCCATCGCACCCCAGAAAATCCCCAAGCGTTGCTGCCGCCGCGGCAGCGTGCGCACTGCCATAGCGATGACGAGCGCGTTATCTCCAGCTAGCGTTAAATCGATGATGACGATCTTAAGCCAGCTAAGGATGAATTCCCAGCCCATCGAAAGGTCGTCCCCTAGCCCAGAGCTCTTTCTAAAGCCCTTCTCAACTTCTCTCTGGTAGAACTTTTTTTCATTATCTACGCCAGCGTGGACCTACCTTTATCACTGCGGGAAAAGCAAAACAAACACATTTAAAGTGCTCCTGTTCCTTTGCAGCGCCACCTCGAAGACTCAGCTCCGCTTCGAGCCCCTCCAGCGAGCGACTTGACTTATTCACTAGCCAATCGACTGGCGGAAGGAAACCAAGGTAGGTATTGAAAGAAAGCAGTTAGACTCTGTGGACGTGATCGTTTAGGGGTGCCGAGGCTCGAAGTCAGAAAGATTTGGAAGGGATGATTAGTGAGACATTATTATCGACTTGTGACAAGACCTTGATCAAGTGCTCGGCCCACCCGAGTTTTGTCTCCATAGTCTCCACCGCTTACTGTGGGATTGCCACGCCTCCCGCTCCTTCCCGGCAAGGAGAAGTTTTTTTTCATGAAGCTCAGAGCTGAGTTTTTTAATCTCCGCCGACACTTGATCGCGAAACCTTTCGAGTTCTCGTTCGTGCGCGTCAAGCAATGAGCTCTTTTCCTCCAGTTGCCGCTCACGGCTCTCTAGCTCTGCTCGCTTCTCCTGCAATTGATTCTCCAGAGCTTGAACCCTCGTGCCGAGAACTTCTT
>VBLN01000163.1 GCA_005878685.1 Deltaproteobacteria bacterium
CTGAAAGCCTTGCAGCAAGCTGACGGCGACCCAGGGATCCTTCTCCAACACAGCGTCCTTGACAACTACCGTATGCATGATCGGAAAGATTCCGCTTTTCCTGTAATTGTCAATTTCGGCTTCTTTCGGATTGGGGAAAAGAAGGCCGACCTTTGGGGAGCCGCCTCGGACCGAAGGCAAGGTCTCGGGATACAAAGCCCCTTCCAGCTCGCCGTTCAACAGCATCTGGTCGATGTTCTTCCCTTTGGGAACGCGTCGCAACTGCATCCAGGAGGCGGGCTCAAAAGGCACATCCTCTTCCTCCTGACACCACCACTCGATACTCTTGAGGTCGACACCATAGTGGTCCTGAAGAATTCCCCGCATCCAGAGACCCGCCGAGTTCTGCAGCGTGTCCAGACCTACCCTCTTGCCATTCAAATCCGAAGGTTTCTCGATGCCGCAATCCATTCTCTTAACCATATAACCATGTCGAAAGCGTCGATGGGGAAACACAGGGATCGCCGAAAACCTCCGTCCCTGGTCGCGAGCCACCAGGTAGGCCACCAGCGATAGCTCGCAGACATCGAACTCCTCATGCCTCAGCATCCGTCCATGCCTCTCCGGCGAGGCCATAGTTAACACGTTGAGATCTATTCCGGCGGCCTCAACCACTCCTTCAATCAGCGGCCTCAAGAGATCGTAATATCCGCAGGCCAAACTGAGCTTTAGCCTCGACATCTAATTGCTTCCCACATTCTGGCGATACTCGTCCGGCGTATCGATGTCAATAATGACGCCCTCATCGTCCGTCTCCATCTCCAAGGTTTCATCTCGATGCGCGTGGACTACCGCCTTCGCCCCCTGATCCGGCGGCGCCTTCAGAAGCTCGGGAAAAAGCCGGCTAGAGAGCAGAACCGGGTGGCCTCTCTTTCCTTTGTATGTAGGAATGACGATCAGCTTCTTTGATTCGAAGAATCTGTCAATCATCTCATTGACCACCGAGCGACTTATCAAGGGGTGATCCACGAGATGGACCAATACGCCATCGACCTTCACCGGGTCGGCTTGAAGGCTTCGGATGGCGGCAATGAGAGAGGACAACTGCCCTTTTAAGTAGTCTGGATTGATGACAACGCTGACTGAAAGAGGTTCGACCTTTGATTTTATCGGTTCGGGATTATGGCCCAAAACGACGATGATTTTTGCTACTTTGGTCGCCTTGAGGGCCGCGACGATCTGTTCAATGAAGCTCTTTCCTTTGATCGGCAGCAGCGCTTTCGGGCTCCCCATGCGGCGTGACTCGCCGGCGGACAAGACAATGGCGGCGATCATGGCGTTCGCGTCCTTAGAGTTGACCCGCCAGCTTCACCCCGAGACCGACCTCCCTCGGGACTCGAAGCACGCCGCCGCGAACCTCCAAACCGGTGAACGGATCGCCTGTGATGGCTTCGAATTCCCCGATTTCGCACAGCGAGGATACCCCCGAAGCGCTGGCCGCTAGCTGGAGCGCTGCCGCATCTCCCAACATGCTTCCCCCCGTATTGCTCAGCGCACACTGTACGCCGGCTAACTCACACAGCTCAGCAATTTTTCTCGCTTCGATGATCCCTCCGACCTTTTGAATGCCGGTATTGATCGAGTCGACCGCGCCGTCCCTGATCAACTGATAGGCGTCTTCCACGGAGCGCACCGATTGGTCCGCCTCAATGTTAATGGGTGAATCGTCCTTGACCTCGCGGAGCGCCTCCTTCTGTTGCCGCGGGACCGGTTGCTCGAAGACTTCCACGCCTACGTCGACCATCCTTTTAGCCAAGTCGATTGCCGACTTCGAATCATAGGCCTCGTTCGCGTCGACCTTAATGAAGACTTCGTCACCGACCGTCTTTCTCACCGTTGAAATTCTCTGGAAACCCAGTTCCAAATCACCGCTGATTTTTAGCTTCAAGGCCGCAAAGCCTCTTTGTATCAGGCCAAGCGCTTCCTCTGCCATCGCCTCCGGATCTCCCAAGCTTACCATTCTGATGATCTTGATCTCTTCGCGCACAAGACCGCCTAACAGGACGAAAAGAGGAACCTTCATGCTCCGAGCCAAAAGATCGAGGAGCGCCGTCTGGACTGCCGATTTCGCTCTGGGATTGAGCGCCAGCCTTTGGTTGATCTCTTGCCTGATGCGAGCCAACTCCCAAGGGTCGCGACCCAATAGAACCGGCTTTATGAACTTTTCAACGGCGGAGCGGACACTCTCCTCGCTCTCGCCGGTCCTTGGAAAAGGATCGGTGTAGCCATAGCCCTCTACCCCATCGTCCGAAACCGCTCTAATCACCAGCCCATTGGCAACCGTGAACCTGTTTGTCGCCGTAATGAGTGGCTTCTTGTATGGCAGGCGCAACGGAAAAATCTCAATCTGTTCAATTTTCAATGGTGATCTCCCCCGCTGACTTACGAAGTACTGACATTATACTCGATAACAAATAATTGGAACAGTTGGATGCTTCGGAGACAGCAGAAGGACGCTCTAGCCCCGATCGCCGCTGCGCCCTTAGGTGAATCCGATCAGCCTTTGGCCTTCAACGCCAGACAGTCGTTCGGAGGCAGCTCTACCCAAACCCGATCGCCCCTGCGCAGTCGAAGAGAATGGCGTTGGTGCGTCTGAAGGAGGTCTGTGTCTAACTCTATCGTGCAATCGAGATACTGACCCAAGAACATCACGGTCGCGACCTTGCCCTCAACCACGTTGGCGGTCTCAGGAGGCCGGGCCTCGTGCAGAATAATATTTTCCGGGCGAACCATGATGACGACATCCGATCCGGGCGCAAGCTCTCCGCTGAGCGTGCAGAGCAGCTCGCCCATGGGAGTTTCAACGCACGCGCAACCCTCCCCGGCAAAGGCGCGCAATTTCCCGGAGAACTGGTTCGTCGAGCCGATGAATTGGGCAACGAACTCGCTGTGCGGTTGAAGGTAGATCTCTCTGGGCGACCCCTCCTGCACAATCTCACCGCGGTTCATGATCGCGATCACGTTGGACATGGATAGCGCCCCGATCTGGTCGTGCGTCACATAGAGCGTCGTGATCCTCAGCCGGCGCTGGAGCTCGCGCAGCTCGACCCGCATTCGCTCGCGCAGCTTTGCATCCAAGTTGCTGAGCGGTTCATCCAAGAGGAGCACCTTCGGCTCACGCACCAAGGCGCGTGCCAGAGCCAGCCGTTGTTGCTGTCCTCCGGATAGCTGGATGGCCATCCGGTCGCCGACGCTGCCCAGTTCGACCTGCTCCAAAGCCTTTTCAACCTTGCTCTTGACCTCTGCACTGCTAAAGCGCTGTTTGCCTACTCTGAGCGGAAAGGCGACATTTTCAAAAACGGTGAGGTGTGGCCAGATCGCGTAACTCTGAAAAACCATACCGATCGGCCGCCGGTAGGCGGGAACAAAATTGCCTCTGGAAAAGACGATCTCGCCCGCGACTTCGATCTCTCCCTCATCCGGCTTCTCGAGACCGGCAATGCAGCGAAGGGTCGTGGTCTTGCCGCAACCTGAGGGTCCCAGCAGGGTGTAAAATCTTCCCTCCTCGACTTGGAACGAGACCTTGTTTACAGCGGCAACTTGTTCTCCTCGCCGATCCGAAAAGGTCTTGGCTAGCGATCGGATTTCAATCACAGCTCAACCTTCCCTCGAAAAAAGCTGCGCCTAGGCTTGAATGCCGACTCGGCCTGACACCTTGTGAAAGATCGCGACGATGGCGAGCAGCGTAAAAATCATCACAATCCCAATAGCGGCCACCACGGTGACCTGGCCTTGCTCAAACATGTTGAAGAGGAGGATCGACAGGACCCGGCTGTCTCCAGTCGCTAGGAGAACCGAGGTCGAGAATTCCCGGAACGAGACGATGCAGATGTAAATCCACCCGGCTACGAATCCCGGTCTCAGCAGCGGCAGGGTAACGCGCCAGAAAGTTTGCCACCACGACGCCCCGGAGGCCCCTGCGGCTTCTTCCAATTCGCTGTGAATCTGCAGGATCGCGCCGGATGCCGAGCGCATTCCGTATGGAATGTATCGAGTCACGTAAGCGATCAGCAGCACCCATAACGTCCCGTAGATCGGAAGGGGAAAGGCCACATAGAGCATGATCAGCGCCATGCCAAGCACGATACCCGGGACCGTGATTGGAACGAAAGCCAGAAAATCCAAAATCCAGGATCCCGGAAGCCGGCTCTTATAAACAACCCAAGCAATTAACGATGTGAGCACCATTCCTGCGGTAGCGGTCGACAAGGCAAGGATGACGCTGTTCCACATAGCGTCCCAAAATGGCCGGAAACTGGACAAATAACGGTAATTTTCTAGACTCAAAAGCTGAAGAGACTTCCAACTCGGAGCCGAGAAGAAGGGCAAGAACGACGCCCAAAGCATGACCAAAAAAGGCAGCAGCACGACGCCCAAGAAATAGGTCAAGAGAAAAGCAAAGCCGACCCAACGCCAGGGACCGAGGTCGAACTGCCGGGGCCTGAAGGCTTTCCCCGTGACCGTCTGAAACCGTTTCCCCTCGCGCGTGCTGCGGGTGTAAAGCCAAACCCCGAGCGCGCTCAAAATGAGCAGACCGACGGCCAACGCGGAGCCGCGTCCATAGTCCGGGGGATATTCGCTGAAAGCGAGATAGATCTCGCTGGTGTAAACGTAGATCCGCGCCGGAATACCGATCAGGGCCGGGGCCTCGAACGATTCTAGCGTGCGGACAAACAAGATCAGCAGGACGGAGGCCGCCGTCGGCATGAGCAGACGGAGCGTGATCCTGCGCAGAGTCTGCCAGGTGCCGGCGCCGGACATCATCGCCGACTCCTCCAGGGAAGGATCCATGGATTTGAACGCCGCCACCATCATCAGAAAGGCGAGCGGCACCTGC
>VBLN01000164.1 GCA_005878685.1 Deltaproteobacteria bacterium
CGAGCATTTCCAGATGCGCGCCGACCGCGCCTATGCCTTGATCCGGGACTACTTGAAGGCCGTGCGCGACGTGATGGACTCCGTCTGGGGCGACAACGAAAAATACATGTTCACCCGGGACGTGACCTTGAAAGCGCTCTTGCGCGTGTTCGGCGAATTCGTCCGCAACCGCAAACTGGTCCAGGCCTGGGACGATAGCCGTGACCCGCGCGCGTTCGTCGGCTCTCTGCGGCCGTGGAGCGAATTAGCCAGGGAATTTCGCGCCGAAGGATTCTACGAACGTTTTCCCGCCAAGGGGCAGGTTGAGCGGGTGCGCCGCATCCACTTGCGGCTCAGCCAAAGCCTGAGGTAGCCTTGAGCGCTGGGTCCCCTAGATCATGACCATTAGGGGTAGTCTGGTTCAAATTGGCGCATCTTGTACGATCTTGTACTGAAATTCACATTATTGAAGTGCAGGAAAATTCCTTCAGGCCCTGGAATTCAGTCATTTTTTGCTTTCTCACGCCTGGCATGATTTTAGCTCGGCTTTACGGGACATTATGTTCAACCGGATAACATTAAGACACAAACTCCCCAAACCAGCTAAAAGGCGGGAAGTCACTATGATCGGGACGAGCACGGATCACCAGGAGAGTCCGATCAACGGCAAAGAAAGATTTTTAAAACAGCTGGACGATTTCAGGACCGGCATCGATTCCCTTAACCATTTGATGGCCGAGATGGAGACTGCGCACGAGTGCGCGGAGGGCATGCTCTTGAAGGAACTCCGAAAAAAAGAGGAGATGTTGGCGGCCAAAGACACTGCTCTCAAACAGTGGGAAGAGAGTTTGAATGGAAAGACTCAGGATCTGAGAAGTGAGCTAAATGAAAGAGAGGAGCTTCTGAAGGCCCGTGAGGGGCAGCTAGAAGAACTCAAGTCTCAGGTCGATACACTGACGCGGCGGCTCGGTGAGATGGAAACTCTCAAGCGGCTGGCGGAAAGCATGCTGCAGGACGAAATCAGGAAAAGGGAGGAGATCTTGGCAGCAAGAGAGTCTGCGATCAAACAGGTGGAAGAGAAATTTCACGGGAGGATCCAGGACTTGGGCGGTCAGCTCAGCCAAGAAAGGGAGCTTTTGAAGGAGCGCGATAGGCAGCTCGAAGGACTTAGGTTGGAAGCGAGCACCCTTACAGGGCGACTCTCGGAAACGCAATCTGCCAAGGAGCGGGCGCAGACCTTGTTGCAGGATGAGATTGAAAAAAGGGAGGAGATGCTCCAGGCGAGAGACTCTGCCACCACGCGGCTTGAGGAGAAGCTGAATGCCAAGCTCCGAGATTTGGCAAGCCGTCTAAGTGAAAGAGAGGAGCTTTTGAAGGAGCGCGACGGGCAGCTGGAAGAACTGCAATCTCAACTGGATACGCTGGCGCGACGGCTCGCCGATATGGAATCCGCTAAGGAACAAGCGGAGAGTTCGCGACAGGAGGAGTTTAGGACAAGAGACCAGATGCTAGGGACTAAGGACACTGCTATCAGAGAGCTGGAAGCCCGTTTGGGCGTGAAGATGCAAGATTTGGCAAGTCAGCTAAGTGAGAAAGAAGAGCTTTTGAAGAACCGTGACGAGCAGCTGCAAGAACTCAGGTCCAAAGTCGGTGCCCTTACCGGACAGCTGAGCGAGATGAAGTCCGCCAAGGAGCGGGCGGAGAGTTCGCTGCAGGTAAAAGAGGCCGCCATAAGAATCAGAGAAGTTAGAGAGAATCTAAGTGCGAGCCAGAATCGGGAAAATCAGGCTGGTGACCAACAACCCGTTGATCCATTTGAAATACTCCTCGGCAAAAGCGGCTGAAATCCGATAGGGTCTGGAGGATCTGCCGGCTTTCGCGGGCAGACTTCGCCTGATGTATGGCCCGCACCCATCTGTTTCATATCTGACGACCTTCCCCAGCCGCAATCCTGCCACCACAGCCACTGCGGTCTCCCTATCTTGACAATTTCCAGTATTGCGATAGCTTTTGCTAGCAGCAATAACGGTCATGTACAATAGTTACTTTGGCTTCCGAGAAGCCCCCTTTAGTGCCACTTCGGACCCGCGCTTTTTCTATACGAACTCTCTTTATCAGGAAGCCTACGCTACTCTGCATTACGGGATCACAGCCAAAAAGGGCCTCATCGTCATCACCGGCGAGGTGGGAACAGGAAAGACCACGCTGCTGCGTAAACTCATGCGCAATCTAGAGGCCACCATCCATCCTGTCTTTATCTTTAACACGCTTTTGGATTTCAGCGAGCTGCTCCGACTTACCTTGCGCGATTTAGGCTTAGCAAGAAAAGAAGAGAGCACCTTAACGATGATTGAGCAACTCGATGACTATTTGATCGGGCAGCTCAGAGAAGGTCATGTTGTCTCCCTGTTGATCGACGAAGCGCAAAACCTGACCCATGAGGTGCTCGAAGGGCTAAGACTTCTCTCCAATCTGGAGACCGATAAGGAAAAGCTGCTCCAAATTGTGCTGATGGGCCAACCCGAGCTTGAGAGAAAACTCGACCGAGCGAGCCTGCGCCAGCTTAAGCAGCGGATAGCCGTCCATTGCCAGCTTGCCCCGCTTAATGGCAGCGAGGTGAGTCCTTATATCGATCTGAGGCTGCGGGCGGCTGGTTATGAAGGGGAAGATCCGTTTGATTCTGATGCTGTAGGACAGATTGTCTTGTATTCGAGGGGGGTTCCTCGGCTCATCAACATTATTTGCGACAATGCCCTGCTGAACGCCTATGCCACCTCTCAGAAAAGGGTCTCGATAGAGATGATCCATGAGGTTGCCAGCGATCTGCAATTAAAGGCACCGTCCGAGATTGTCATCAACACGAAGGTGCCGCCGCTGCAGGTGTCTCCGACAGATACAGAGCACGCATCTGATAAGGTTGGCAACGATCTGCAATTGAAATCAGTGCGGGAGATTGTCATCAACACGAATGTACCGCTGATGCAGGTGTCTCCGAAAGGGTTAAAGCAGGCATTCTTGCCGACGGCCCGGGCTCCTCGTCTGAGCCAGTCATGCCGTCGCGCCCGGGTCTGGGTCGGGCGCTTGGTTGCGCTCGTGCTTGTTGTAGTGGGAACGGTCTTTTTCCAGAGTAGGGCCCCAAATCTCAAAAACTTTGTCAGAACTCTCTCTGACCATCCCAAATCCGGGGTGAGGTTTGAGCCTTCCTCCCCGCACTCTCCAGAAACGATAACGACGCCGAAGACAACGGAGAATGATCAGGCAGCAAATGAAAGACTCCGGCGAGTCCCCATTAGCTTCGAGAAGTCGCAACGCCTCAACCAAGGATCCATCAGGTCGAATCCGGAGCAATCCCAACTTGAGCACCGGCAGATTCAAAGGAAAGGAAGTGAGACGTCCCTGGGAACGTTCGAGGTCGTCAGGCCCTCCTTGGTTCGTGCCGCGCATCGCTCGGATGCCGAGATTATAGCTACTTTGCGAACCCCGACGCGGGTCAAGGTGGTGAGTACGGCAGGGAATTATTTCAGGGTGCAGACCGTGGAGGGCGAAACAATTCGTGGCTACGTTCATCGCGAGGATGCTTTCTTCGCGCGGAGTGAAAATAGCGATTTACAGTCTCACTCTAAAAAGGACGATCATCTGGAGAGAAAAGCTGAAGCTCCAAAGACGGCCAGGAGCGGAAAAGACCCTGTTATCTTCCTGCCATCACCTATTCTCTACCGAGTCGTACGGGATACAACGCTGGTGACCAAAGCGGATGGGGTGCGGCTCTCTATCCTGAAAGGAACAAAGGTCAACGTGGCCGGCTTCACCCGCGAGAATAGAGCCTTTGTGGTTTCCCGTTGGGGCAACCCTGACGGCTTCGTCCCAAAGGCGAACCTTGAGGAAGTAAGCTTAAGGTGAAGGCGACAGAGTAAGAGGTTTCCAAGAGCTTTCTCCGAGCCCCGCCTCTTGAATTGCGTCCTTGATGGCGAGACGCGGTAATGTTGATAATTTTTCCTGAATGGGCCGAGAGGCTAACCAATTCCCACGGGCCATGCGAATGTCCAGATCATTAAGAAACAACCGGCTATAACCAGCGTACCGGCTATCCAGATAATCACGGTTATATCACTCCCGAAAGATGCTCCGGGAGGTCGATCTTCGATTGGAATAGTTACTTTCCTCTTCACTTCTCTAGGCTCCCTTGTAACGGAATGACCCCGTTCACAATCGGTCAATCAGCATGACTAACTGCGGGGCAGTAGGCGGGGCAGCTCAGCGCAACGCCCCCCCAATCACCATGGCCAAGAAGACTATGCCAACGCACAGAACCAAGAACCAATCCATCGACTTTCCTCCTCTTTGATCTCAGTTCTAAGCGCAGAAATTGTGCCATACGCAACAATAATCTCCTGTCATACTTTGTCCCGGGTTTTCATGAGCTGTCGGCCGGAAAAAAAGGCGCTCCCGACCCCCGTCAGGGTTTCGGATTCCTGATTCAGGCAAAGAGACCGGATGTCGCTGAGGCGACTTGAATACGCCGAGGGGGGGGAGGATGAGCTATCGGTCGAACGAGGGGTCGGGAGTCCTTCGCCGAGGTGGTAGCGATAAGAAATCCCCATTGCGAAGTTATAACAATCGCAATAAGATTAGGCCCAAAATTGCCAGGACCATTGACGAGGAGGTTGCCATGAAACATTGGGCATTCGCATGGCTCATGCTGCTGAGCGCACCGGTGTTAGCGCAGGAATCGGTGCCGACAATTCCGTTCGAGTCAGTTTCGAATTTGCTGAGACTTCCACCTAACTTGTACCTAGGCGAAGTGACCGGAGTGGCGGTCAATTCGAAGAAACACATTTTTGTCTTGTCGCGCGGCAACACGACCGGTCCGGCGTTCGGAGCGACGGCCGCGCAACTGCTGGAGTTCGGACCCGATGGCAAGTTTCTCCGCGAGATCGGCAAGAATCTCTACGCCTGGGCTTTCGGGCACACCGTGCGCGTCGATAAGGAAGACAACATTTGGGCCGTGGACAAAGGGTCCGACATGATCGTCAAGTTCAACCCTGAAGGCCGTGTCGTGATGGTGTTTGGGCGCAAGCAGGAAGCCTCGGACGAGGTCGCGCCCTACAAGCGCACCGGCCCGCCGCCAAAACACCAGGACGGACGCTTCAGACAACCGACCCACGTAACCTAGGACTCGGCCGGCAACTCATACTTTAGTGATGGTTACGTGAATTCCCGCATCGCGAAAGTCGACAGGAACGGCAACTGGCTCAAGTCATGGGGCGAGCGGGGCGACAAGCCCGGCGAGTTCAATACGCCGCACACGATCGCGTCCGACGCGCAGGGGAACATCTATGTCGGGGACCGCGGCAACGGGCGGATTCAGGTGTTTGACGGCGATGGCAAGTTTCTCCGCGAGATCGTGATCAAGGTACCGTTCGATCGTAATACCGCCCGCCCTGCGATCGGTGACATGCCCTCGGAGGACGTCAAAGGAACGCAGGCGCCCGGCGCGCCGTGGGCGCTTTGCATCACGCCCGGGCCGAGGCAGGTGATGTACAGCAGCGATGCGTTCCCTGGCCGGGTGTACAAGTTGACTCTGGACGGGAAAGTGCTGGGAGTATTGGGCGAGTCCGGCAAGCAGCTCAAACAGTTCGGTTGGGTACACGAAATGGCGTGCCCATCT
>VBLN01000497.1:0-1610 GCA_005878685.1 Deltaproteobacteria bacterium
AACTATGCTGGTTGACGGGCAAAGGCTCTCTCCACTTGCCGCAGACAGAAAATCCAATCAATAAAGCGGTAAGCACTTTCCGAAACTTCCCTTGGTATCAGTGCCAGCATGGCAGTCTCCCTTTTCGGTCCCCTCTTGGACAATAGTCGCGCCATCCTTTTGATGTTCTGAGCACTGGCCGTCAATAACACTTGCTCCTGCACGTACAAGCTGCGGCGAAACTTTGTCTGCCTAAGTCCCATGAATTCTTTGGCCTCACCAAAAAGCTCCTCCACTCGCTTGCGCATCCTCTGTGAAATCCTGTAGCCAGAAGTTTTTGTCAGTCTTCGAGCCGCCTCTAACGAGGACTGATAGATGTGGTAACTCAAAGAACGGTAAGTGGAGCGTGTACATTGAGCCTTGAGCGGACACGGCTTGCAATCCTTCGAGCTAGCTCGATAGACGTGCTGCTTACTGAGGTTGTAATTTGGAATACTTAAGCACCTTGCCCGCAGGACAGATAAAGCGGTTTTCCTCGGCGTCAAAGTGAAATTGCTCTATAGGAAAGATCCCTTTGTCATGCTCTGACCGGGTGTCCATGATAGGGATATGGGGATCGACCGCTTGCTGCAGAAGCCGATGAACAAATTCCCCTGTGGCGTAGCCCTTATCTGCTCCCAGGGTTTTGGGCTTTAGCTTGTGTGTCCACCAAATTCTTCTCAGCAGTTCGAATGCTGCCTGTTGATCAGCGTAGCGATTGGGGAGATGAGAATTCGTTCCCACAATCACTCGGCTCTTATTGTCCATCATATAAGAGACCCCGTAGCTCAGGTAAGGCTTGGCAAAGTTACTTTTGCGGGCCAAGCGTGAGTCGGGGTCTACTCTGGAGCGATGGGTCTGATTGCTGACGCTGGAGCCTTTGCGAGGATAATCCCCTCGGGGCTCCCACGGGTCCTCAGGGTCATTCTTGTGGTCCTGCTCTTCCAAAGGGTTTTCCTGCTCGACTTTTTCCAGATATTGCTCTGGCCTAAGCGTCACGACGATGGGCTCCATGGTCTTTGTGCCAGCGTTCGCTTTCACCAGCGTGCTGTCGACCGTAAAATGCTTCCCGCTTACCAGTCCCTTCTCTACGCATTGCGTGACGATCTGATCGAATATCTGTTGATACACTCCGCTCTCTTTAAACCGGCCGTGGCGGTTCTTGGAAAACGTGGAGTGGTCCGGAACTTTGTCCTCCAATGATAATCCCACAAACCAGCGGTACCCCACGTGCATCTGCACTTCGTCACACAACCGTCGCTCGGAAGTGATCCCGAACAAGTACCCCACCAACAGCATCCGCATCATCAATTCAGGATCAACCGATGGGCGCCCGGTGTGACTGTACAGATGTTCTACCTTAGTACGGATAAAGGCAAAATCTACGTGCTGGTCAATGAGTCGAAGAATATGATTGGCTGGAATAAGATCGTCTGGCCGAAGATAGTAGAAAAGCTTTTTCTCTTTGCTCCGCTCGCCTAACACCGCGCCTCCTCCACAAAAAATTTAGCGCAGTTTATCACAAAAACACCGACCTTTGAGAAAAACTTCTCACTTAGGCGAGTTTTTCAACAGTCTGTGCAGACGTGAGG
>VBLN01000497.1:1659-2994 GCA_005878685.1 Deltaproteobacteria bacterium
TAGAAAGCTTCACCTTTTCCTCCTCGTCGAAACTTATATGTTTGGCAGTTGCTACGTTTATTGGACGAGATGCGACAGATGCGGCGGGCAGCGCGCCGAGAACAATTTCTCGAACCCGAGCGAAAAGCTTTCAAACAGAGAACTCTCTTCTCCAGTGGCACTGATTCGTCGGTCAGGCCGAATATGTAGTCACTGGCTCCGTTACTGACCAGGTACCAAAAACCTTGATTGAGCTGGGCCTCACTTTATTCCGAGAGAACCAAACTGTCTCAACCAAAAGCGGAAGGCGCAGCAAAAATAGTCTTCGGCGAGCCCGTAGTCTATGCCGGAATGAACCTGAGCGCCACGCCGTTGTTGCACCAGCGCTGGCGGGTCGGCGGCGGGCCGTCATCGAACACGTGCCCGTGATGCCCGCCGCAGCGGACGCAATGGTACTCCGTGCGCGGCACAATCAGCTTGTAGTCCTGCTTCGTGGCCAGATGGCCGGGGATGTTGGTAAAGAAGCTGGGCCAGCCGGTGCCGCTGTCGAACTTCATCTGGGAAGTGAAAAGCGGCAGCGCGCAGCCGGCGCAGACAAATACGCCCGGCCGCTTCTCGTCGTTGAGCGGGCTCGAGAACGGGCGCTCGGTGCCTTCCTCGCGCAGCACGTAAAACTGAGCGTCGCTCAGGATCTGTTTCCACTCCGCCTTGGCTTTCCGGAGAGGCTCCGTCGAAAGATCGACCTTCGCGTCCCGCGCAAGCAGCGACTTCCAGTTCTTGCGAATTCCGTCCACCGACTTGTCGGTTTTGGTGTCCGCCGACCCGCCGGAGCCGAGCCGCTTCATGACAGTCATGACGAGAGGTGCGGCCACAATGAGCAATATGAACTGACGCCGTTTCATGATCCTGTCTCCGTTCTCGCGTTATCTGACATACTTTACTACACGGCAGAAGGCACAACAAGATTGATGGTCGCGCATGCGGCACGCGAAGCCGTTACCGCTTGACAACGTTTTTCACAGGTGGTTTTACTTACACCGCGTCGCCGTCTGGGGCAGCGCACTATTTAGCACAGGAGTCTTCTTATGAAAACGACGTTGGCATTTTCCTTCCTTTTCGCTTTGCTAATCGCCTCACAGATCCAGGCAGCAAGCATCGATGAGGTCACGTTTTTCACTAAAGTCGAACCGTATGACGCCATAGTAAACACGACTCTCGTAACCCAGGAAGGAAAAAGAATCCCCATTGATAGAGGGACCAGACTCAACGTGGCAGGCTTCGCGGCCACCGAAGCTTTCATAATTTCCCGGACGGACAAGCCCAATGGGTTTGTAAAGAAGGCAGACATCGCTCCGG
>VBLN01000497.1:3032-3566 GCA_005878685.1 Deltaproteobacteria bacterium
GCGGCCAAGCTCGACGTGAAAAACTACATCAACGACAGCTACTTAAGGAAACTCGAAGCCCAAGGCTTCACCCACGAGCTCCTCGGCTGCCAGCCACTGGCTCGTGCAATTTCCAAACAATAACCGTTGCGTCTCGGTCGTAATACCGCTTCGGCTCGACCCCAAAAACTTGGCACTTCACCCTAGGGCGGAATTCAGGGGTCCGGCGCCGAAGCCTCGCAATGCATCTTTTTCCCGCATCCGACGTCTAAACTACCAGAGGGGGTAAAACTTATGCCTACCTTCAAGATTTGGCACGTGGGGAGTAGAGAGCTGTCAATAGAGGAGGGTTCTTCCATGACTGAGGCCTGCGAAAAGACGGGATGGAGACTGGAGGAGTGTGAAGTGGAAATGATTCCTGAGAGCCAGATCATCAGATACGGTGAACCACTAGCAGAGGGGCTCAAGCTGGATGTCCCTGCAGTCGAGTTCGGCTATGTCGATCAACAGGACTTCTTCAAACCGATGCCACTGCCGTGAGCGACGGCTGAGCTT
>VBLN01000118.1:0-5596 GCA_005878685.1 Deltaproteobacteria bacterium
CGATACCGACTTTCCTTTTCTGAAACAGAAAGAAACATAGACGCCTCCTCCCTGAACCTACGGCTTTTAATTTCTATAACAGGGCGGACCATCCGTCAAAGCCTTGGGTAGTGGCTCATTTTGGCCGCATCGGCCTCGATAAGACGGCCGTTGTGCAGTCGCACGCCTTGACCAATGCCGATTTCTGGTATCTTTGCCTGGATCAAGAACCTCAGGGGTTAACAGGGGTCAGGACCGCCTTCTTCATTTGGCGACAGCTCATGAAAAAGCGGGACAGAACTTGACAGCAGTTCCTGGCACAATTTCTGCGGTTCAGTCCTACCGACTGACGTTGACCCGAGGAGAAGAATGAATTTAGCTCCCTACTTATCGGTCCAGGCCCGTTTTAGAGATCTGCAATCCGTCTTACGGCGCTTGGCTATTAGTTACATGTGGAAGAGACACCAGCTTGCTCATCGCCGGCGGTGGCCGGACGATACGTTTCCTGCCGCTAAGAACGGCAAAGGTAACGGCAAGTTGCGCTAACTCTGGCGATTTCACGCGCACAATCTGAATAAATGGCAGAGCTAATGGTTTAAGTTTTTGAAAGCGTACAGGATTTTGATTGAGAGTATAGGAAGGAGGATCCGTCATGAAAGCTCAGGGAAATGGCTCAGAAAAGAACAGCCCTTGGCAGCTTATCTTTATGCAAAGCAAGGTGAACGGAGCGTTGTACCGAGGTGAAGAACTGCCGGGGTACGCATGGAACTGGCCAAAAGATACCTATCTCCAACGTCGCCTACGGCGTCTAAAACGGTATCGATCTTCTTTTGAGTTTGCTGATCTCAACTGATCCGCCGATACCGTCTACATCGAAGAGGAATGCTGCTAACGAAGCCTGTGGTGACCGTGAATTCCTAGCCAGGACCGATTTCATGTAGACTGTGAGCAGCGTCAATATTGCGCCGCGACCATTTGCGCGAGGCTTAGGGTTGAAGTAGAGTCCGGCCATGATGGTCACAACTCTCGCGCTGCTGTTTTTTCTTCTTTCACCGGTCAGCCTGCTAGCTAACCCCTATTTGGCAAAAACGGGCGAGGCACCGGTCACTTTGCGAGTGGCGACGTGTGCCGTGTCTGGCGGCTTCGTCCACCTCTATACGGCTCTGGACAACGGACTCTTCGATAAGTACGGGATCAGAGTCAACCATGTCTTCATACGTGGAAGCGGCATCTCTCTCGCTGCCTTAGCGTCAGACGAGATTCAGTTCCTCTTCTGCGCCGGGGACGCCACAATCCCGGGTATGGCCAGCGGCGCCGAAGGAAAACTCGTGGCGGCTCCGCTGGTCGGACTCCCCTACGTGCTCGTCACCCGAAAGGACATCAAGAGGGGCGAAGACCTAAAAGGAAAGTCCCTTGGTGTGGCCCGACCCGGAGATCTGAGCGACCGCCTATCACGGCTTGTGCTGAAAAAGTTTAATCTCACGCCCGAGGAAGTAGCCATCCGGCCGATCGGGGGCAGTCAGTCGGAGCGCTATCAGGCGATGGCGGCAGACATTGTCCAAGGGGTCGTCGTCACCCCACCCTTGGACGTTCGCGGCAAAAATGAGGGCTTCAACACGATCTACCGGCTGATCGACCTGGATCTTCCCTTTATCTACAGCTCTTTGCACGCCAGTACCAAAATGCTTCGGGAGCGCCCGGAAACCGTTCAAAGGTTGGTTGCGGCCTTTGCCGAATCAGCCTACTTCGTAGAAAAGAACCCGGATAAAGCCAAGGTGTCGATCGGAAAGGCGCTCAAGCTTAAGGACTCTGAGGCTCTCCAGGCGTCTTATAACGCCTACGCGAAGGAGATCGCGAACCGTTCGCTCATAGTTCCGGGCAAGGCTGTAGCAGAGGCCGTGGATCTCGCCAGAGAAAGCGGGACCAGGGTCAGAAAAAAGCCAGAGGAAATTTACGACAACAGTTTCGCCGCCAACTTGGAGAAGAGCGGTTTTCTAAAGGAGCTCTGGGGAAGTCAAAGCTATAAGCGCTAGCTCTGGAGGTTTTTTTTGTCCTTTCTTTCTCCTTGTCCAGCAATCTCGTGGGTAAAATCACCCCACCGTTGTCCGCTTGCGCGAGGCGTAGGCTGCGTGCGGAACTTTTGTTCCATTCCCATAGGATGACCAGAAGACCCAGGACCAGACCAACGCCGTCGACGATGAGCCAGCCCCCGCTCCATTTAGGAAGCAGCAAGAGCAGTGACGCAAGCCAGAAAATTCCACATTTTGCCCACCCCAGCGGGCGGAAGAGATAGCCAGCGCATCCAGCGCCAAGGAAAAAAATGCCGAGAGATGCGGTCAGGACAGCCAAGATAATCTCTGTCGCCGTTCCCACGAGAATCAAAGCTGGGTGGAAAGCGAAGATGAAGGGGACGATGTAGGCTGCGATCGCGAGCCGCATCCCTGTCCAACCGGTCCTCCAGAAATCCGCCTTGGCGATAGCCGCTGCCACGTAGACGGGCAAACAGTCAGGCGGTGTGATCAGCGAGATCATGCCAAAGTAAAACAGGAACAGATGCGCAGCGAGAGGCAGAACGCCGACTTGGACGAGCGCTGGCGCAGCCAGAACAGCCAGCATGATGTAGACGACGGTGGTGGGCAAGGGCAGCCCTAGGAAAAGGCAGCCGAGCGCGGTGAGAGTTAGGAGAAGCAGGGCATGCCCGCCAGAAATCGTTACTAAGAGCAACGAAAGCTTGAAGGCGATGGCCGAGAGCTGGAGCGTGCCGATCACGAGCCCGGCCAACGCGGTGATAGCGGTGATGTCGAGCATGGTCCGGCCGGTCTCTTCGATGCTGGTCAGGATTTTCCCAAGCGATGGTCTGGTTTCTTTCTGGAATGCGCCGACAGCGAACACGGCGATGACCGCGGCCATTCCGGCTTTGCCTGCTTCCCAATCCTCGACCATGAGAGTGTAGACCAGGACGAAAAGAGGGATCAGAAAAACCCATCCTCGCCGCATCACCGCTCGGAATTTTGGGATCTGGTCGCCGGGAAGCCCGGCGAGGCCGTGCTTCGCCGCCTCTAAATCCACCTGCACAAAGAGGGCGAGGTAGTAGAGGCAGGCGGGAATCGCAGCCGCCAGCGCTACCTGGCCGTAGGAGATATTCAGGAACTCGGCCATGAGGAAAGCCGCCGCGCCCATCACCGGCGGCATGATCTGCCCGCCGGTGGAAGCAACCGCTTCGATCGCCGCTGCCATATGAGCAGCGTAACCGGTGCGCTTCATGAGGGGTATGCTGATGGCGCCGTTGACCGCGACGTTGGCGACAGCGCTTCCGGAGACCATTCCGAAGAGCGCCGACGAGACGATGGATACCTTGGCCGAACCGCCTCGGTAGCGGCCCATCGCCACCAGAGCGAGGTCGATGAGGAATTTGTCACCACCCACAGCGTAGAGAGCCTGGCCGAAGAAGATGTAGGCCACGAGGATGCTCGCCGCGACGTCGAGCGGGACGCCGAGGATGCCGCCGGAATCGAGATAGAGGTAGCTCGCGATCCGCCCCCATGATGAACCTCTGGCGTATAGCAGGCCGGGAAAAAGATATGCAAACTTGGCGTAGAGAACGCATGCCAAAGCGACCCACGCCAACGTTCCGCCGGCCACGCGCCTGGTGGCTTCGAGCACCAGCAAAACCGCCAGCCCTCCGAGAATCCACCGATCGGGAGAGAGCACACCGAGCCGATACGCGAGGGTGGGATACATGACAGCCACATATCCGCCTACGACGAGACCGGCCGTCGCAAAAAACCAGTCGTACCACGGGAGGCGATCGCCGAGTTCCTTCGCTCTTCCCTTGACGCCAAGGAAGATGCTCGTCAAGGCGAGGGCCAGAAAAAGACCGAGGTACTGTTGATTGAAAAAGGCCCAGGGAAGGCTGTGATGAATCCCTAAAGCCCAGAGGGAGCCCAGGATCGTGAGACCACAGAGAAGTAGTCTCACAACCAAGCGCACAGCCCCATTCAACGATCTGAACTTCGTGGAGGAGGAAAAATCGTCAGCCACGCTTTCGTCCTGTGATCAAGCGGGGGTGAAGACCTAAGGGTGCATAGCTAGAAGCCTTCGCTGTGCTTCGTCCATTTTGGCGGACCAGATGCCTTTTTCCTTGTAGAACTGCACCGCCGCCGGATGATAAGGCAGGGTCGCGTCGTAAGTCGCAGCCCGCTCTCTGGTCCAATCCTTGAAGCTGGGGTGAAGGGGTGGAAGCTTGGCGATATTATCCCATATCGCCTTGAGTGCGCCCTGGACCACCGCATCCGGCAGCCCCTTGTGGCCTATCATATAGATATCGTAGGCGAATCCGCAGATGTCTTCGACGATGCCGGTAGATGAGCCGGCCTTGAACGTGGCGAGATAGTAACCCGGGACCGCCTTTTTCATCCGCTCTTCGGCTTGCGGCGAGCAGTCCAGGGAGAGATAGCGAATCCCGATCGCGACGTCAGCCTCTTTGATCTTGGCGGAGCCGATCGCGTGCGTGGTGACATCGGCTCTCCCTTGCACCAGCGCGTCTACACCTTCATTGACTGCGGGAACCGGCACCACTTTGACATCATTCCAACTCAAGCCTCCATTAGCCAGCGATCCGTAGATGTTGTACCAGACGGCGAGCTGGGCTGGATATTCGCCGGTCACGCGCTTTCCCTTGACGTCGTGAATGGTCTTGATCGGGGAGTCTTTCCTGACTACGAGGCTGCTTTGCAACGGCGAGCCGCGCATGATCAACCGGCCGCTGGGCGTATGAGGGTAAGGATTTCTTCCGCCGATCTTTAACTTGTCGGGCCCTTGGTAAGCGAGCGCCATGTCTACCGCGTTGACCATGCCGAACTCGAGCTCGCCGGTCTCGATGAGCGGCAGGTATGTGCTGCTGCCGGTATAGGGCTGAACCGTCATCTGGAAAAGAGATGCGTTGCTAACCACGTTGGCCAGACCGCTGGCGAGGGAGTAATAGATTGATCCAGGCGGATTGGATCCGAGACCCACGGAGCGGGGAGGCGTCTGGGCCTGGGCCGAATCCAGCAGGAGCAGCAGAGCGAAAAGAATGGCGGCAGCGACGAGCCAGTATCTATTCCATTGTGCGCGCATAGGGCTCCTCCTGTATAAGGTGGCTTAATCTAATTCCACCCTCTCATCCTGTCAACTGTCATCGGGTTGATGGGAGTGGTGGAGTCATTTTCTAGGGCGATTCTGCGCTCGGTGGAAATTACACGTTGAAGCGGAAGTGGATGATGTCCCCGTCTTGGACGACATAGTCTTTGCCTTCAAGGCGCAGCTTTCCGGCCTCTCGGCACTTCGCTTCACTGCCGAGAGTGATAAAATCCTCGTAAGCGACCACCTCCGCACGGATGAAGCCCTGCTCCATGTCGCTGTGGATCTTGCCCGCGGCCTTACGCGCTGGCGTTCCTCTCTCGATGGTCCACGCCTTGACCTCGTCCTCTCCAGTGGTGAAAAAGCTGATCAGATCGAGCAGGTGATAGGAGGCGCGAATGAAGCGATCCCGTGATGACTCCTCGATGCCCATCTCTTGCAGGAAACTTTGACGGTCGGCCTCGTCGAGCTGGCAGATCTCCATCTCGACTTTGCC
>VBLN01000118.1:5736-11496 GCA_005878685.1 Deltaproteobacteria bacterium
CTACGGCCTCGCCCTCTATTTGTTCAATAGCGTGAGGCGATTTTCCACCACCCCAAGGTCCGCGAGAATTATCTCGGCTAGGAGGCTGCTCAGCTCTTTGAACGGAGCGAGGTCCGGTCCAAAATCGCGCAGCACCAGAGCGATGGCGTCCACATCCCGCATCTGGCTCAGCAGCTCACCCCCGCCGCGCGAGCGCTCGCTTGTCTCGCTGGCGGGAAAGTCCGTGAAGCGAATTTCCGCGTAGGTGGTTTTTTTCGGCTTGAAAATCAGGGCGAGGCGATCGACCCGTGGATCGGGGACTTTGATGACCCCCAGGTGAACCTCCCCTTTACCTCCTGCGCTGTGTCCTACATCCGCCTTAAGGCCGGTCAGGACGTTGAATAGGGTCGTCTTTCCGGCGCCACGCAGGCCTATGAGTCCAACTTTCATCGATGCTGTTTCTAAGAATTTTCAGCAGTCTATTAAGATCCCGGCAGGCAGAGAATGGCCTCGGTCGTGCAAATGAAAGGAGAGAGAATGGGCAGAGTGATCCTGACCAGGCGATAAGTTCCGGAGACTTTGTGGGCTACCCGTGATAAAAGGGGACTAACGACTCTGCAGCACCTGCCCGCCCAGATTGGTCACGTTGTCCACGCGGATGACGACGGCCGCCCCCTTACGCTCGGGGTCCTTGTCGATTTCGTCCTTGACAGTCCGGCCCATCACCTGGTCCCTGATCGCTCCCTTTTCGTGGATCGTCACCACGCCGTGAAAGCGGAAGTTGACCCTTGTTTTCGGATCTCTAAAGAGCACTACGACCTTCGGGTTCTCCTGGACATTTTTGAGATGCTGGCGCCGGGTACGCTCCCAGTAGGCGAGGGATTCGTTATCAAAGACCATCATACTGCCTTTGTAGCCAATATCGGGCTCGCCATCCTTGGAGGCCGTGGCCAGAATGCAAGGACTCCCGTTAGCCACGGCGTTATCAATCATCTCGCGCATCTGATCTGTTAGGTTAATCATAGTGCTTAGGTATATATGAAAGAGACACGGCGATGTCAAACCTATTTTTGCTTTGCTCCTTATACCGGCCACTGCTCCAATCGATAAGCCTGATCCCAGAAAAGAAACTCGTAGCGGCTGCTCAAAACGAAATGCGAGGCCATGAGCCTCCGCTCGTCGCCCTTAGCAGTCGCTCCCAACTGGTCCATGAGCCGGATCTGCTCGCGTACCGGCTTCCAATAGTCTTCCGAGGCATACGTCTCGATCCACTGGCGGTAGATCTTCGGATTTTTAGGACGGTTCTTGTAGAGCTTTTTTCCGACCTCGCCGTAGATCCAGTAACACGGAAGGAGCGCTGCGACGATCTCGCCCAAGCTTCCGCCACGCGCCACGGCTTGCAGATGTCTTGTATAGGCCTCTGTGGTGGGTCCTTTGGGAGTCGCATCGAGCTCTCTTTGGGATAATCCGAGGCTCTTACCAAAGGCGGCGTGAAAGCTCCTCTCGACCTCAACGGCGATAAGGGCGTGCCGGGTGAAAATTTCCAAGGTTTTGAGATCGGGAGACTTAGCGCCTCCCAGACAGAGAACTTGAGCGAAGTCGAGAAGGTAGAGGTAATCCTGGAGCACGAAGTAAACGAAGCGGTCCATGGGGAGAGTGCCAGCTTGCAGTTCATCCAAAAAGGGATGAGCAAAAACCTCGCGCCAGATCTTATCGGCTTTGAGTCTTAGATGGATGCCGAACTTGGTTGCCATGTTGATCTCGACCCCGTCTTTTTTGGCTCCTACCTACTTGCACTTTATTTCGATTCTTTCTATAACATGACCGCGAGAGGCTGTCACACGACGACGGAGCGAAGTGGAAAGGGAAGACAATGGACAAAAAGATTCGCCTGCACGTGAATGGAAAAAAGATTGAGAAGGAGGTGCCGACTCACCGTCTGCTGATCGACTTCCTGCGCTATGACCTGGGCTTGACCGGCACCAAAGAGGGGTGCAGTGTCGGGGTCTGCGGCGCCTGTACGGTATTGATGGACGGGAAAATGATCAGCTCGTGCCTCGCGCCGGCGGTCTTTGTAGATGGTCATAAGATCACGACCGTGGAAGGGCTGGCCAAGAATGGGGAGCTCCACCCGGTACAGAAAAGTTTCATTCAATACGGCGGTTTTCAGTGCGGCATCTGCACTCCCGGCCAGGTGGTCGCAGCCAAGGCGCTGTTGGATGAGGTCCGCAAGCCGACTGAGGAACAGATCAAGGAATGGATGATGGGAAATCTCTGTCGCTGCACCGGCTATTACAAGATCATTGAGTCCATCCAAAAGGCACATCAATTCAAGTGAAAAGGACCGACTATGATTCCGTTTGAATACCGCACTCCGAAGACCCTCAAGGAAGTCTATGCAGATCTAAGCCAGTTCGGCACGGATGCCAAGGTCGTTGCCGGCGGGACCGCCCTTGTCATCATGATGAAGCAGCGTCTGGTGCGCCCTACCTGCCTGGTTAGCCTGCGTTCCGTTCGTGGACTGAATCAGATTGCCCTAAAGGATAGCGGGTTGCGCATCGGCGGTCTGGCGACGCATCGCGAGGTGGAGATTTCTCCGCTGGTCCGCAGGCGCATTCCGCTCCTGGCGGAGACCTACCGGCGTGTGGCCACGATCCGAGTGCGCAACATGGCGACCGTCGGCGGAGGTCTTGCTCATGCGGATCCAAACCAGGACCCTCCGCCAACCCTCATCGCCTTGGGGGCGACCGTCAAGGCGGGCTCGGGTGAGGGCGCTCGGGAGATCTCCATGGAGGAGTTTTTTAAAGACTACTATGAGACTGTGCTCAAGCCTAGCGAAGTGATCACTGAGGTTTTTGTCCCGGCTTTGCCGCCTAATAGCGGGGCGGCGTTTCTTAAATTCCTTCCCCGCACCGCCGATGACTATGCTACGGTCTCGGCTGCGGCTGTCGTCACTTTGGACAAAGCCAAAAAGACGATCGCCGATGTCCGTATCGCTTTGGGAAGTGTCGGGACGACGCCGATACGGGCGCGGGAGGCGGAAGCGGTTTTGCGCGGTCAGCCGGTCAAGCCTGAAGCTCTGCGTGAGGCTGGGGAAAAGGCTAAGCAGGCGGTTGACCCGATCAGCGATTTCCGCGGATCGGCGGCCTATAAGAAGGAGATGGCCGGCGTCTTTGTCCGCCGCGCCCTGGAGAAAGCTCTGGAGGGTATATCCAAGAAGGGCCGGGCGAGAAAGAGCAGCCAGGCATCAAAGAGAGGGAGAAAAAAGCGGTGAAATTCAGTCAACGCGTAGTGATTCCCGTGGCTCGTGAACCGCTTTGGGATTTTCTTATGGACGTGCCCAAAGTGGCCCGTTCCCTTCCCGGCGTGGAGAGCGTGAGTCCGATCGACGATACCACCTATCAGGGCGCTCTAAAGGTGCGAGTAGGTCCAATTGCTCTCAACCTGCAGGGAAAAATTATCTTGGAGCAGCGCGACCGCGCCAACTGGCGCGCAGCCCTGAGGGCGGAGGCGAGCGACCGGATGGCCGCCGGTGCCGTCAAAGGGCGAACCAGTATGGAGCTTAAAGAGATTAGTCCCAAAGAGACCGAGCTCTCGGTTGAGACGGACGTCAGTATCCTGGGGAAGATCGGTGAATTCGGCCAGCCGATTATTCGCAAGAAGGCGGACGCGATGCTGCGGGAGTTTGTTGAAAATATCAAGAAGCAGCTGACCGGGGCCGCAAGCTAGAAGCTCTGGAGTCGCGAGCTGGCGGGCTCGCGCTGTGGTCCGGTAAATTTAGCCCTCCTAAGACGGCATCGTAACAAGCTTGGCTGAGTTGCTTGCGGCTCAGGGAGCTATTCTTGTAGCCGGAAGTTTCAATCTCCGGACGGATCTTCACCACCACTTCGATGTTCCGAAGAGCCAGGAGCTTCCAGAAATGGCTTGCGAACTCCATGTCCCCGTACCAGTAGACCATGTCCCTGTTCGATGGAGAAACCGAATCATGGTCGATCCGCGTATAAGTGAGCGAAATGGGTAGGATCGGCGCCCCGACTCTCAGGGGTGCGGCGAACGGGGCGGACTGAAAGGGTAGCAACGTCTCTCCGTTGGTTGAAGTCCCTTCGGGGAAAATCAGCACGTTCGCCTTTTGTTTCAACTTTTGGACTATCTCTTCTACGAGCAAAGGCACCTGGTCCTTTCTTTCGCGGTCAATGAAGATCGTTCCACACAAGGCCGTCCATGCGCCGATGACGGGCCAGTGTCTTACCTCTTTCTTCGACACGTAGAGCAAGGGAAAGACGCTGCCCAAAACAATTCCGTCCAGATAGCCCATGTGATTGCTGACGATGACATAGCCTCCGTTTGCCGCTAGATCCCCATCTCCCTCGATGGTGACCTTGAGATTCAAAATGGTTCTCAACGTTGCAACCAGGCACCTCGAGACTTTGCTGACGATTCTCCAGCGTCCAGGGAGTCTGAACAGAGAGACGCCCAGATGGATTAGCACCATCAAGACGAAGAAGACGGCCCAAGTGAATATCAGTGCAACTAACTTAACCCGCTGCACTCTGTACCCTCGATCCTATGAGGCCGAAGCGCCGCAAATACTCGGTGCTTAGGTTATTCATGTCCAACAGCAAGAAGAAGTCGGAAGTTCCGAACTCTGGATCTATGGCCGGCGGCCCGCAGACGAGCGCTCCGACTCTGAGATATCCTTTGACCAGGCTCGGCAGTCGAGAAAACAGGGCTTGTTCGTCGTCAAGCTGCGCCTCTTCATTCAAGTTGGGAAAAGATTTGCCGGGGAGAGGAAAGACCCTATGCCCTTCTGGCGCATAGTATTTTGCTTTGAGCAGGGCGAAGGACTCGCTGACCTCGCGCGGATCGGTGGTATAGAGGCTGGCGCAGCCGAACAGATATCTGACTCGATGGCTTTTCACGTAATGTGCGATGGCCTCCCACATAAGCGGGATGAGCGCCCTATCCCGATAATCCTTGTGCGCGCAGGAGCGTCCCAACTCCAACGCTTGATCTCCCAGCTTTTTGATCTGCTCGAGATTAAATTCCCGTTCGGAATAAAAACCAAAATGCTTTTTAGCCTCTGAACCCAACAGGAGGCGGTAAGTTCCCGCGACCCGGTTGCTCTCGAGATCACGGACGATGAGATGCTCGCAGAGGGGATCATAGTCGTCGACGTCCAGACCGCGCTCGTAAGAGGAGGCCAGTCCTTTTCCCATCTCGAGATTGAAAACTTCGAAGCGGAGCTTCTGCGCTTCTTCGATTTCGTTTTTGTCTCGCGTGATCTTGATTTCAAAGTCACTCATATCGTCAAAGAAAAAGAAATCAATACAAATTATGGTAGACCGATGGGCAATCGGGCGCAAGACGGGCCTGGCGAACATTCAATAGGCTCCAGCTCCAAGCTTTGAGGGTCAATCGGTCGGAATGTTTCAGCGGTGGCTCCAGCGCGGTTTTCTCTTCTCCAAGAACGCTTGTACTCCTTCCTCAACATCTTCGGTTTTCAGTAGCTCGTTGAGGTAAAGCTCCTCGGATCTTTGAAGTGCCTGGGAAAAATTATTTAGAGAAATCTCCCTTAATCCCTTAAGCGCGACCCGTAGGACGGCCCGGCTTTTCCCTTTGAGTTCTCCCAACAGGAGCTCCAGGGCATGATCGAGTTCATCGGCTGAGACCACGCGGTTGACCAATCCCATGATGAGCGCTTCTTGGGCGGAGATCCTGCGCCCCGTAAGAATCATCTCGGCGGCCCGATGGTAACCGAGCTGAGAAGGAAAACGTGCCAAA
>VBLN01000118.1:11515-15475 GCA_005878685.1 Deltaproteobacteria bacterium
GACAGTGATCTCGGGGGTAGAAAAAAAACTATCCTCCGAAGCGACGATCAGATCACAGCAGCTCGCCAACTCGCACCCTCCTCCCAGACAAGCCCCTCGAACCAACGCTATCGTGATCTGGGGAAGAGATAAAAGCGCGCGGATCACGCCGTGGACTATTTCCAACATCTCGGGTACCTTCTCGCGGGTGTGATCCTTGACATCCACCCCGGCGGAAAAGGCACGGCCGCCGCTCCCTCGAAGGACCAAAAAATCCAGCCCCTCGTCGCTTTTTACCGAATCCACCGCGTCCTTAAGCTCCCCGAGCATGGGAAGGTCGAGCACGTTAAGCGGAGGGCGCTCGAGCGTGATGACCGCTGTGCGATCTCCTTTTTGAAGTTGGATATTCATCCGGAATGGCTTACTGTCGGAAAGGGTGCTTCTTCTAATTAGACCACTGACCCCTCTTTTACAAGCGACACTGTTGGATTCATCCGTTTGACAAAAATCAGATAAATACTTAAACTCAAAAGGTTTCTGGCAAGAATGGAGGCTTCCATGAAAAAGCTTTGGCTGTTTATGGGCGTGGTAAGTATATCGTTTGCTCTCGCTGGGATGCCGCGACAGGCTGCGGCTGCTGCAGATGAGTACGATGATAGCCAGTCCCATCCTCTTCGGGCGCTGGCCTATGTGGCTCACCCCTTCGGAGTTCTAGTAGAGTGGTTGCTGGCGCGACCCGGCCATTTCATAGTAAGCGCGACTCCGGAGCTCGAGTATATCTTTGGGCACCGACCCCATCCTCCTCTCTTTACGGAGCCCCAACCCCTTTACGATTACGGAGTCCCAAAGAAAGTCCCCATGAAAGAGTCGCCCCCTCCAAGGGCGGCTGCAGCTCAGCAACCCACAGCGGAGGTAGTGACTGTCAAGGAGGTCATGGTCGAAAAGTCTGTTCTTAAGGAAGTGCCGAAGATAGTCGAGGTGGAGAGAGTGATTTTCCCCGACGTCGCCTTTCGCTTTGGTTCTGCAGATCTCACAGATCTGGGCAGGGGTCAGGTGTATCTCGTCGCTCAAAGGCTCAAGGAGAACTCTAACCCCATGGTGGTGATTGAAGGCCATGCCGATTACGTTGGAAGTGAAGAATATAATATGCGGCTGGGACTGCACCGGGCGGAGACGGTGAAGCAAGAATTGACACAGTTAGGGATCGATGCAGCTCGTCTATCGACCGCCAGTCTCGGGGAGTCCAAGCCTCTGATCGAGCAGCAGACCGATTGGGCGCGCGCAGTGAATCGACGTGTGGAGTTTAAGACTTCGTCTTCTGAAAAAGAGTCTTCTGGTCGATAGGGTATAGCCCCATATCCCGAAACCGGGCCTTTCTTTCCAGCCCTCCTTCCTGGTTACCTGGGGTTATGATTTACCAGCCCAAGGATGGCTTTTATCGTAGAGCAAAAAAAGAGGGCTACCGCTCGCGCGCAGCCTACAAGCTCTTAGAGCTCAACCGTCGGTTTCACCTGATCAAGCCAGGAGATCGAGTCGTTGACCTTGGTGCCGCGCCCGGCGGCTGGCTGCAGGTCGCCTCCCAGCTGACAGGAAGAAGAGGCCGGGTGATCGGCATAGATCTTGAACCCATCGAAGTCTTTAACGAGCCCAGACCCGAGGAAAAATTAAGGAGCTCCTAGGGACCCTAGCTGACTGCGTGATTTCCGATCTCGCACCGCATTTGAGCGGAATCCGCGATGTGGATCTAGGCCGTTCCTTGGAGCTGAATCGTTCGGCTCTCCAGGTTGCTTGCCAGCTCTTGAAGCCTGGAGGCAATTTTGTGGTCAAGGTCTTCATGGGAGAAGACCTCAAAAGCTTTTTCCGGCAAGTTGAAGAGTGCTTCCATTCCGTTCAGCGTACTCGCCCCGAAGCTACTCGCAAAGGCTCTGCGGAAATTTACTTGTGCGCCGAAGATTTTCGGAAGCGAGCATGATTTGTGACTCGAGGGCGGCAGGATCAGAGTGATGAGAGGCATCTATGAGTGAATTTCTCGGGATCGAGATTCCTTTAACCCCATGGGTCCTGTTGCCCTTGATTCTCATCGCGATTGCCATTTTGGCGTATTTGGCTAATGCCTTCATTTTATGGGTTATTCGGAAAGTCTTGCAGAAATTTTCCCTTGCGATCGATCAGCGAATCTCTCGTCCCTTGGAGCTTTACCTCTTTCCGCTCCTTTTTGTCATGGGACTTCTTTTCATTGAGGATGAGGTCCATCTTCCTGTCAAGATCCTATTGGCGACCAATCGCTTTCTGACGTTGATCGGTATTCTGCTGGCAATCTTTTTGCTGGCTAAAGCCTCCCTTATCGTTCTCCGCAACCTTGAAAGCCGCTACGGAGCCGTAAACAATATCAGAGGACCGATTGAGGTCTTCACCAGGATTCTGTTTACCGCTGTAGGCGGGATGTTGGTCCTGGACAACCTCGGGATCTCTCTAACTCCAGTCATCACGACGCTGGGAATCGGAAGCCTGGCAGTGGCCATAGCCTTGCAGGACACCTTGGGCAATTTCTTTGCCGGACTCCACCTGAAGGCGGACCGACCGATTGAGTCGGGTCATTATGTGCGTTTGGAAAGCGGGCAGGAAGGCTTTGTGGAGCGAATCGGCTGGCGCTCGACCTCGTTTCGCACCTTGCAGAACAATACCGTCGTCGTCCCGAATAGTAAGCTGGCTCAAAGCATCATTACCAATCTTTCGCTTCCTGAAGAACGAATCACTGTGTCCATTCCTATCGCTGTCTCCTATCAGTCGGACCCTCAGAAAGTGGAGGAGATTCTGTTGGACGAAGTGAAGCGAGCCGTGCCGGAGACCGAAGGACTCTTGGATCATCCGGAGCCGGCGGTTCGTTTCATCCCCGGGTTTGGAGATTTTTCCCTTAATTTCACTCTTATCTGCCACGTTAGACGCTACGCGGATCAGGGCCAGGTCCAGCATGAACTAAGAAAGAGAATCCTCAAACGCTTCGAAAAGGAGGGTCTTGAAATCCCCTTTCCGATCCGGACGGTTTATCTCAAGGGTGAGGCTGGCGGCAAATAAGAAGGAAACCTAGTCGGGTTGAGTGTTAGAGTCGGCTGGGATCGGAATGATCCTTTCGTTTGCGACTCGTCGTACTTGACCCCGGTGGTAAAGGAGAATCCCTGCGGAGAGAGCACAGATTGAACCGGACAGCGTGATTGCCCAAGGTGTTCCTACTAGGGAAGCGATCGCGCCGATGAAGAGTGTGCCAAAGGACCACAGACCTTTGTCCATCAGAAAGAGACTTAGGATCCTTCCTAGGAGATGGGATGAAATCTCCATCTGAATGATGGTGTTCGCCACGGCGCGGAAGGCTATATGGCTGGAGCCGACCATGGCAAGGCAGAACAGTGAAAGGGGCATCGAGCGCGAGAAAGAGAAGAGGACAAGAAATAGGGAGAAGACAAAGACGCTAAAGTAGATGAAACTTGCTCTGCGGCGGATGTTGCCCAGAGAGGCTAAGCAAAGAGCCGCAATAACGGCGCCCACACCCGGGGCAGCCAAAAGGAGTCCAAAGCCTAAGGGGCCTGCGTGAAGGATGTCGCTGGCGAAGACAGGAAGGAAACGGGAATAGGGCGAGCCTATCAAGGCGACAGTATAGACAAGAAAGAGCACGGAGAAGACCCGGTTGTTGGTCTTGATGTAGCTGTAGCCGTCGCGTACCTCGTGCCAGAAATTGTCCTTTTCTTGTTCCCTCTGCCACTGGGGCAGATCCATCATCAGCAGAGAAAAGATGATAGCGAGAAAGCTCACAGCATTGACCAAAAGACAACCAGCCACTCCGATGACACTGATCAGGACGCCGCCCAGAGAAGGACCAATCACCTTGCTCAAATTGACGACCGAGGAATTGAGTGCGATGGCATTCATCAGCTCGTCTCGTGGGACCAGGCTGTTGATCAAGGACTGGCGTGCCGTCTGATTCAG
>VBLN01000118.1:15484-18431 GCA_005878685.1 Deltaproteobacteria bacterium
AGAGAACCAGGAAGAAGATATGCCAGAAGTTGATCAGGTCGAAATAAACCATCGCCCAAAAAACGAAGGCCTGAACCATGGCCAGGTTCTGTGTTATTACCAGCAGCCGGCGGCGGTCCAATCGATCGACGATGGCGCCCCCGATAGCGCCCAAAAGGAGACGGGGGAGCGCTTGGCTAAAGCCGATGAGGCCTAGAAGGAAAGGGGAGCCGGTCATCGTCCAAACAAGCCAGCTCTGGGCCATCGCTTGCATGAAGTCTCCTGTGTTGGAGACGACGGTGCCGAGGAACAGGAGTCGGAAATTGCGGTAGCGGAGTGAGCTGGCGGTTCTCGAGAGGCTCCATCTCCGCCAGCGAGATCGTGTTATCACTCTACCGTCACACTCTTGGCCAGATTGCGGGGTTGATCGACGTCGGTTCCTCGGTGCACGGCGATCTGATAGGCGAGCAGTTGGAGTGGAATCGTCAGCACCACCGGCGTAAGAAAATGTGAGGCCTTGGGAAGCACCAAGATGCGGTGTGCCGCCGACTCAATGGAGGTGTCAGCCTGATCTGTGAGTAAGATAGTCTTACCACCCCTCGACTCCACCTCCTTGAGGTTTCCTAAAGTCTTCTGAAAATACCGATCCCGCGGCAAAAGGATCACTACAGGCATCTCCTGCCGGATAACCCTCGGCATGAATATAAGAAATCTCTTTGAGTTTGAGGGCCCCTTCCAGGGCAATGGGATAGTTGATCCCTCTGCCCAGATAGAGAAAGTTGGAAGCGTTGCTCAGCTCCCGCGCCAAATCATCCAGCGCGGCCTCAAGCTTCAGCGCCTCTTCGATCCAATGCGGCAAATGCATGAGATCCTCTAGCAGCCTTCGGGCCTCGGCACGCTTGAGGCGGCCATTGAGCCTCCCAAGTGCAATAGCCAAGAGATACAAGGCCGTGAGCTGTGTAGTGAAGGCCTTGGTGCTTGCCACGCTGATCTCCGGCCCGGCACGTGTATAAAGAACTCCATTGGACTTACGGGCCAAGGACGAGTCCACCACATTGCAAATCGAAACGACCTTGGCCTTGTTGGTTCGAGCTACGTCTATCGCGGCAAGGGTGTCGGCGGTCTCTCCGGATTGACTGATGGGGAGGAGAAGCGAACGAGGGCTGACGAAAGGGGAGCGATAACGGAACTCGGAACCGTAATCCACTTCGGCCGAGATCCCGGCAATTTCCTCGATCATGAATTTGCCGACTAAAGCCGCATGCCATGCAGTCCCGCAAGCCACCAGATGGATTTTGTCGATACGTTCGACTTCTTTAGTCTTGAGTGCGATCTCGCCAAGGGAAACGTTTCCCTCCTGAAGGGAGATGCGCCCGCGAAACGTATCCGCAATGGCGCGTGGCTGCTCATGGATCTCTTTGAGCATGAAATGGCGATGTCCGTCCTTACGGGCGGCGACCGCGTCCCAGGTAATTTCTTTAAAGGGTCGTTTAACGGCTTTTCCCTTCCCATCCAGGATCCGGTAGCCACCTGCTTTGACCTCTGCGACTTCGCCATCTTCGAGAAAGGTGACTTTGCGCGTATATTCGAGCAGCGCCGGGATGTCAGAGGCAATAAACGTCTCTCCCTGACCGCCGCCGATCACGATCGGGGTCGAATTTTTCGCTACAATGAGCCGCTGTGGATCCTTTCGGTTGAGAAAAACCAGGGCGTAGGAGCCGTGAATCTCTCTGAGGCTCCTGGTCACTGCGGCGAGGAAATCGGCGCCTTTTCGGATCTTTTCATCAACCAGGTGGGCCACAATTTCCGTGTCGGTCTCCGATTCAAACCTAGAGCCGTTTTTTGACAGGCGCTCTTTGAGTTCAAGATAATTTTCGATGATGCCGTTGTGAACGACGACGACATCTCCGGCGCGGTGCGGATGGGCGTTGGTCTCAGAAGGTTTTCCATGCGTAGCCCAGCGCGTATGCCCGATCCCCACACTCCCTTCCACGGGTTTTTGGGACAGACTATTTTCGAGATTCGTGAGCTTTCCTTCACAGCGGCGGATCGCTACCTCTCCGTTATGAAGGACCGCGATGCCGGCTGAATCATAGCCCCGGTACTCGAGCTTCCTGAGGCTATCGAGAATCAGGGGCGCAGCCTCACGGCCGCCGACATATCCGACAATGCCGCACATTAGACTTTTGACCTCATTTTTTTACGCTTTTGCTCCGTCCAACCCTCGCGTAACACTTCGCGCCGCTCATTATACACTAACGCGCCTGCCGGGACCTCATGGCGGACAGTCGTCGCCGTGGCCACGTATACGTCGTCGCCGAGAGCAACGGGGGCCACTAGCGTGGAGTCGCTGCCGACTTGAACTCTGTCGCCGATCGCGGTTCGATATTTCTTAAAACCGTCATAATTGCAGATGATCGTGCCGGCGCCGATGTTGGTTTCGCGGCCGATTGTGACATCGCCAAGGTAGGTCAGATGGTTGGCCTTCGTGCCTTCGCCAATCGTCGCGGCCTTGGTCTCGACAAAGTTTCCAATATGAACAGACCGCCCCAAAGAACTTCCAGGCCGGAGATGAGCAAAAGGCCCGATGATGGCATCGTCATCGACACGGGAGTCCGTGAGCACGACCGAAAACTTGAGATGAACCCCATGGCCAATGCGGGTATCTGTGATATAGGCGCTGCCATCGATTCGGCACCGCTCTCCGATCGCAGTTCGGCCTAGGAGGTGCGTGTTTGGGCCGATCACAGTATCTTTCCCGATCAGCACCTCTTCCTCGATATAGGTCGTCTGCGGGTCCTTGAGAGTGACGCCGGACTCCATCCACTTTCGATTAATCTTTTCCTGTAAGGTCCTTTCCATAACGGCAAGCTCCTGTCTGGTATTGATGCCCAATATCTCCTTTGCATCGTTCACCGGGACTGTCTGAACACTCCTTCCGTTTCTAAGGGCCACTCGCACGATATCA
>VBLN01000119.1 GCA_005878685.1 Deltaproteobacteria bacterium
CTCCGGCTTCGGCTACATCATTCCCGCGACGTTTCTTCCCGCAATGGCACGGCAGCTGGTCCCGGATCCCTTGGTTTTCGGCTGGTCCTGGCCTGTTTTCGGCGCCGCCACTGCGGTCGCCCCGCTGGCGACGGCCGGATGCGCGCGAATTGTCGGCAACCGCCGTCTGTGGATTTTGAGCCACCTCGTCATGGCGCTCGGTGTTGCGCTTCCGGTTTTGTGGCCAGCCATTGGCGGCATCCTGATCGCTACGCTTCTGGTTGGCAGCACCTTCACGGTCAACGCCATGGCCAGCATGCAAGGACCGCGGCCTTTGCGACTGGGCAGATCGTCGGCCCGATCTCTGTGAGCTATATGGTCGGCAGCCAGGCGGAATTCTCTAAACCGCTGCTGGTCGCATCCTTCATCCTGGTCGCGAGCGCGTATGCTCTCTCCCACCGTCGTAAGCTGAATACCTTACCCAGGCCTAGCTCATGAACCGGCGGGCGCCACGTTCAGGTTGACACAACGCGTCATTATCCGATACCCGAAGACCAAAACGCGGCAGCTAAGCCCGAATGAAACAGAAGTCATGAAAAATAGGGCGGAGAAGCGGTATCGGCTTTGATTATTTATTTGGTGATATGAGCCGTAAGTCAGCTCACAGGAATGACAAATCGTCTACTAACTATCTCGTGAAAAGTGGCTGGAGCGCTGGGTAATCCAGGCCTTTCTCACTTCGGGTGGGGACAGCCTCAGCGTGAACTGTTAAGATTCCAGAGCATTAGAGAAATAAGAACCGCCATCATGATTGAGATAAAGATTAGATCGTTCATAACAACCTCTCTTTTGTCCGATTTCTCATTCTGCTGAGATCATAGAGCAACCGTTGTGCCAAACTTCGAAGGATCTCTTATACCTAAACCGTTGGTGCCCGTTAACCTCTGGATAATCAGCGGGTTATACTCATCGGCCCGGAGACTCCTTGCGGAGCTAAGGAATATCTCTTTCTGCTACTATCGTTGACGGCGTTTACAGTTTGATGCTGGCGGAAGAAGAATTCTCCCACAAAAACGGCAGATTGTATATCGCGTGAGGTTTGTTAATAATACGTCAACTTCGTTGACATTATTTGTAATGCTGTATCTGTTTAAACGCAGGAGTGTATCTTTTAAGCCTTATGCTCGCCACAAATGAGCGAGGCCGCCAGGAGGAAGAGGGGGCCGTCAGGGGGGGGCCTACTGCGTGAAGACTAGCTATCTCCCAAAGAGCGACTGGACGAAGCGGTCGGGGTCGAAGGATTGCAGATCCTCGATCTCTTCTCCGACCCCGAGATATTGAACGGGTATTCCGAGCTCTTCCTGAATACCAATGACGACTCCGCCTTTCGCCGTCCCATCCAACTTGGTGAGGACGATTCCGGTAATCTCCAGAGCTTCCTTAAAAACCTTCGCCTGTTGCAAGCCGTTCTGCCCGGTCGTGGCATCGAGGACTAAAAGCGTCTCGTGCGGCGCGCCGGGCTGTTCCTTGGCCACGACCCGCCGCACCTTCTTCAGCTCTTCAACTAGATGGCTCTTTGTGTGAAGCCTTCCGGCCGTGTCGATCAGGACAACATCGGTTCCCCGCTTTCTCGCTGCCCGGATGCCGTCGAAGGCGACGCCAGATGGATCTGCACCGGACTGATGCTTGATGATTTCGGCCCCGACGTTTTGGCACCAGATCTCCACCTTTTTCCCATCTTGACGATATTGCGCTGCCATCTTGCCGATGGTCGTCGTTTTGCCTACGCCGTTAACACCCAAGAAGAGCATGACCCAGGGCGACTGAGAAAGAGGAGGTATCACCGGGCTTCGCTGACGCTCTTTTAGAATGTGGACGATCTCGCTTTCCAAAAACGAAAAAAGTTCTTGCACGCTCTGTCCTCTGATGTACAGGTTGGCGGCGTCTTTCAGCCTCTGGGTTGCCTTGACGCCGACGTCCGCAGATAAGAGAACTTCCTCCAAGCTCGCAAGGCTCTCCTCGTCCCAGCTCTGGGTCTGAAAGATGCTCTCAAGCCTACCGGCCCATCCTTCCCGGCTCTTGGCCAGACCTCTCCTCAAACGTTGAAAAAGCGAGCTATTCTCCATTCAAACGTTCCTACGCTGGCGGCTGATGGCTGAAGGCTATTCAGGCTAGCTCATTCGCACCGAGACCACTTTGGAGACGCCGGGCTCCGCCATCGTGATCCCGTAGAGGACCTCGGCGGCCTGCATGGTCCTCTTATTGTGCGTGATGAGAACAAACTGAGAGGACTGGCTCATCTCTTTGATCATCCCGTTAAAGCGATCGATATTGGCGTCGTCCAAAGGCGCATCCACCTCATCGAGAAAACAGAACGGACTCGGCTTGGTCAAGAAGATCGCGAAAAGGAGGCTCACGGCCGTGAGCGCCTTCTCACCTCCGGAAAGAAGCGTTACCGACTGAAGCTTTTTCCCCGGCGGTTGAGCCACGATCTCGACTCCGGTCTCCAAATAGTCATTCTCATCCGTCAAAACCAGCCGCGCTTTTCCGCCGCGGAACAGGCGAGGAAAGATCTCCTCAAATCTTTGGTTGATCTCCTCGAAGCTCTCTCTGAAGCGGAGGCGACAGACCCGGTTGAGCTTGACAATGGTCCGCTGGAGATCCGCCATCGATTGCTCCAGATCCTGCTTCTGCTGGCTCAGAAACTGGTAGCGGCTATTGAGCTCTTCAAATTCACCGATCGCCGCCAGATTGACCTCGCCGATGCGCTCCAATCGCCCCCGGAGCTCTTCGATCTGCTGCGTGAGATCCTCCGGTAAAGCGTCCGCGGCGATTTGCTCAGCGGGCATCTCGCTCAGATCAAGACTATACTTTTCCCGTATTCCCTCCAGAAGATGCTGCAGGTGAAGCCTCTTCTCTGAAATAAGGAGGTGAATCCGGTTTCTCTCTTCTTGGGCCGCGCCTGCAAGGGGCCGCATCTCTTTGACGCTCTCATCCATCTCAACCAGACGGCGTGAGACCTCCTTGTAGCTCTCGCGCCCTTTTGCCAGGCCGCCCTCGCGCTCCTTCAACTTTTTCCTGTCGTCGATGAGTGCCTTGTTCCCAAGAAGAATCGTCTCCTTCAGCTTATCTTCCCCGGTTTTCGTCTCTTCGATTTCAGATTTGCGCGACTGGACTTGTCCCGAGAGCTCTTCTCGAAACTTCATCCGGCCTTCCAGGTTATGAAGGGCACTTTGTTGCTTTTCCCCTAGGGCAACGCCTCGAATCCGCGACTCGGCAACTTCCTTTTCAAGGCGCTCCGACTCCTTTTCCAGCCGAGACAGAGTATCCTGTTTCTTTTGGAAGAGCTTTTCCGCCTCCGCCCTCTGGTTGAGAAGGGCGTCGATTTTTTCTTGAACCTGGCCAGCGGAATCCGCTAAAGACCCCAAGCCGGCGGAAACTTCCTTTTGCTCTTGATCCAGGACCCGAAGAGTCTCTGTTAGACGTCGAGCCTCCTGGTCGGCTTGGAGTAGGTCATGCTCGAGGCGGATCTTCTCCAAGGCCAGGGCATGTCCCTCATCGACCCGAGCGGATCTCTCCTTTTCTATCTGATCCAACCGTTCCTTTAGAGCGCCGATCTCTCTTTCCTCACCTTTGAGCGCGGCCTCGAGTTGGTCCTGGAGAGTCTCGGACTCCTTTAGCCGCCGCCTTTGAGAGATGAGGCTCGCCTCGAGGCTGTCCGCACTGCCACCGGTCACCACTCCCATGGAGTCTATAACCTCTCCCTCTGGGGTCACCAGAGAACAGACAAACCCATTGCGGTTCCATAAATCCAAACCCGACTTTAGGTCCCGGACGATCAGGACGTCACCCAAAAGATATTCGGCGACCTTCTGGTAGCCCTTTTTAACCGACACCTTTTCCAGCAATGGGGCGACGCTTTCGGGCTCAGATAAGGGAAGCGGATGGTGCTCCTTCCTGGACAATTGGCGAGGGATGAAGCTGCCTCGGCCCGAAGACTCGTGCTTCAAATACTCGATCGCTTCCATTCCCTCTTCATGGCTGCGGACAATCACGTATTGAAGACGCTCGCCCAACACGGCGGTCAGGGCCTTCTCAAAGGTCTCCGGTGCATCGATCACATCGGCCACCAGACCATAGACACCATCAAAGGCGGACTCGCTCTGCCGCTTGCGCATAATGGCCCGCACGCCCTCCTGGACTCCTTCGTAGTTTTTCGTGAGCGCTTCTAAAGAGGCGATGCGAGAACGGGTCTCCTGCAGGCCGTCTTTCAGAACATCTCGTTTTTTCTCCTCCACCTCCCTCAGACGGGCGTATTCCTCGATCCGCCCCGCCGCGGTGGCCGACTCCCTTTCTACAGCTGCCACGCGATCAGCGACGCCATCTAGGGCTCGTTTCTTCTCTTGGCGCTTTTGCTCCCAGGACTGTAAAGATTGCGCCGTTTCTGCGGCCTCTCGCTGACTTCTGGAAAGCTCTTTTTGGCTTTCCTCCCGGCTTCTTTCTTTGACGATCAGCTCGTTTTTGAGCTGAGCGGCTTGATTCCACAGCTCAATGAGAAGCTGCTTCTCACTTTCGACTGCCGAGCGGAGACTCTGAATCTCCTGCTTGGTTTTTTCCCACTCTGATTCTCTCTCGCGCAGATGGGACTCCTCGAACAGAGAAAGCTGAATGAAGTTCTCCTCGCTCTTCTGCAGCTCTTTGATCTCCTCTGAGATCAGGCACAGCCTCTCTTCTATCTGGAGGAGCTCGAGACGCGTTTTTTTCTCGGCTTCCTCTAATTGGGACAGATCTTTTCTATAAAAATCTATTTTCTGCTCGGCGGTTTGAACTTGGACTCTGAGATGATAGACAGCCTCTTGTTGCGCGGCGATTCCGGTCTCCGCTTCCAATAGGGAAGCCCTTGTTTCCTCGCTTTGCGCCTCTTTTGCATGGATCGAAGCGAAGAGATGAGCCATTCGGTCTTCGACTTCTCTAAGCTTCGCCTCATGCTCGGCGATGTCGCGGTCAAGGGTCCGTTTCTGCAGAGCGCTCCAGGCGATCTCTTTCTCTTTAAGCTCGGACTTTAAGGATCGATATCGCTCCGCTTTCTTTACCTGGAGCTCCATGCTGCGGATCTGCCGCTCGATCTCGCGCACGATATCGCTCACGCGCAGCAGATTCTGGTGCGTCCGCTCGAGTTTTCTCTCCGCAACGAGCTTGCGACTCTTGTACTTGCTCGTGCCCGCAGCCTCCTCGATCAGGGCCCTGCGCTCTTCGGGCTTAGCGTTCACCATCTCATCCACCCTCCCCTGCTCCACAATAGAATAGGCCTTGTTGCCTATCCCGGTCCCGAGGAAGAGCTCGATAATATCTTTGAGCCGACAGGGGACTTTGTTGATGGCGTATGCGGATTCGCCGGAACGGAAGAGTCTCCGAGTGATCATGATTTCGCTAAAACCGCTATACTCAGCCGGGCCCCGCCCATCCTCGTTGTCTAACACCAACGAGACCTCCCCCATGCCTGTCGGCGCCACGCTCTCGCTGCCGTTGAAGATGACGTCTTCCATCAAATGGCCACGGAGGTGGCGCGGGCTTTGCTCGCCCATCACCCACCGCAAGGCATCGACGATATTAGACTTGCCGCAGCCATTGGGACCCACGACAGCAGTGATCCCTTGAGTGAATTGGAGCGCTGTCCTTTGAGCAAAGGACTTAAAGCCGATCATTTCGAGGCTTTTAAGACGCATCGCCTACCGCTTCAGAGGCAGAAAACAAGGAGCTGACAGGAAGAGGAATTTGACCGGTACTATTTCACAAGCAGGGTGAGGTGTCAAGAAAAAATGACAATATAAAGGGTGTATTCAAGGGCATACCACAATATATTGCGTCCCATCATAAATAAAACTACTTTTCTAAAAGTTCGGTGTTCCAATAGGAGATATCTACGGCATTAAGGAATGGGAGCCACTCTTGGTAGCGCGAGAGGTTAAAAGTTTCCAGCATAAAGGGAGTCCATTTAGGCTTGTAGGGTTTACGCAGCAAATTCATCCCGGCATCATGCGGGCTCTTGCCCCCTTTGCGCCGATTACATTCCTGGCAAGAACAAACCACATTTTCCCATATCGAGGTGCCGCCCCGGGAACGAGGGACGACGTGGTCTAAGTTGAGCTCATAACGCGGGAGTCTCCGCCCGCAATACTGACAAGTGCATTTGTCGCGAGCATAGATGTTATACCGACTGAACCGGACCTGACGCTTCGGGACGCGATCATAGCCTACCAGAAGGATTACCCTAGGAACCCGGATGACCCGATTAACCAACCCGACGGATTCATCCCTTACAGAAACGGAGAGATCGCTCCAGCTGTCGAAATCAAACGTCTGATACTGCTCATTCACTGCCCGCGCAATGCCCTGATAAAGTAGCGAAAAAGCGCGCCGGACTGACGTCACATGGATCGGGAGATAAGAACGATTGAGGATCAGAACTTTCGTGTTAAGGATGGAATAACTTGGAATCGATACGGTCTGCTCCATAGCGTGGCCCGTTGTCTCCTAAAACGGTTTTATACGAGTTCAAAAAATCAATTAGAAGATATCGGGCTAGAAGGAGAAAGTCAAACCAAGTCGGCATTAGGTGGCCGCTTGATATTCCCGGGGTTTTCACATATAGAATACCTATCTCGGCTTTGTCTTATAAATTTTACGGATCTCCAATGTTAGAGATCCTCCGAATCTACCCCCCACTTAGCCAAGTCCTCTCACGAGCACACAAATCCGGTGAAGCAAGATATCATTATTAATTCCACTCCTCAGGAGAGTCGCATCGCTATTTTAGAAGACGACTCCCTGACAGAGTTCCTCATCGAGAGAAGAAGAGAGCGGGGCATTGTCGGTAACATCTATAAGGGCAGGGTCTCTCGTGTCCTCCCAGGCATGCAGGCAGCCTTTATCGATATCGGGCTCGATAAGGCCGCCTTTCTCCATGTGTCCGACTTTTCCTCCGCTCCCGAAGATGTATCGAACCTGCTGACCGGAACTGAGGAGGAGATTGTCTTTGAGGCCCCAAGACCCTCCCCCTCCCGCCGTCTTCCCATAGAACGACAGCTTTCTCCCGGGCAAGAAATCCTGGTTCAAGCCGCCAAGGATCCTCTGGGAATGAAAGGCGCGCGCTTAACTTCCCATATTTCCCTTCCGGGCCGCTATCTCGTCTTTATGCCCACGACCCATCACATGGGTATCTCGCGGCGAATCGATGATGAAAAGGAAAGAAAACGGCTAAAGGAAATCGCCCAATCCCTCACGGTCGACGGCGGGGGATTTATCATGCGAACCGCCTGTGAAGGTCAAAGCAAAAGGGAGATTCAAAGAGATCTCGCTTTCTTGACCAAATTGTGGGGCAGGAT
>VBLN01000120.1 GCA_005878685.1 Deltaproteobacteria bacterium
CGCTCGAAGGCAATAAAGGCGTGAAGTCCGTGGCCGTTTTCAATACGCCCGTGGGAGCGAAGAGTCCGGCTCCGATCGGTCCTGGCGCAGCCTACGAGTGCAGCATCGAAGCCGCTCCTGGCTCGAAGCTGACGATTACTTCGATGTTCGGTCAGTCGAACGATCTCTTCTACGCTCCCAATGAATCCGGTATCGCCCTCTTCAAAGACGGCAAGCCTATCAGTGGCGACATCACCTCCCAGATCATCTTGTGGGATGCCGGCACAGAAGTGAATCAGGAGCCGGGAATCGGCTCAGACCAGGCGCCGAGACAGAAAGCCCCCAACACCGGCAAGGACGAGAACGGTGTAGTGCAAAACATCAAAAAAGTGAAGGATGGCTTCAAGTATCCGAAGACCGCCAGCGTGATGAAGGTAACTATCACGCCAGCAAAGACCCCAGGCGCTAATTAAGCCATAAGATTTGCGAGATCAAAGACGTGTGAATTCCACCGGCGCGCCCAGCGTGCCGGTGGATCAGTTTTTTTCACGCGGAAAAATCTCTATCAAGCTCAGCCTCGCAGTAACGTGTCGGGCCGAAGCGCTGAACAAAATACTTCTCTGACCCCAATTTTCCGTTTTCTCTTTAAGTCATAAGTTCTTCATTCTTTCTCTAAGAGTTCACGAAAAAAGCCCTTCGCCTCCTTGCTATCCCATTCCCTATCCCCTCTGGCTTTTCCCACAAACTCTCCCCTTCGGCTGATAATGTAAGAAACAGGAAGCCCCCAAACACCATATTGGTCTGAAACCTCGCCATCCTTGTCCAACAACACTGTAAACGTCAGCCCCAGCTCCTGTAAAAACCTCCGGATGTCGTCCTTTCCTTCCCTGACGTTGGCCCACGATCTCTGAACTCGCGATGGAGCTTTTCCATTGCCGGCATTTCACGACGACAAGGGTTACACCAAGTGGCCCAAAAATTGAGAAAGACCACCTTGCCTCGAAGGCTTTTGAGTGTGATCGCTTTGCCGGAAAGATCGTTGAGGGCGAATTCTGGAGCTGGCTTCTGTTTCCCGGGCGTCTCAATCCGGAGTTTCTTAAAATAATCCTGGCTGAGAGTCGGTTGCTGTCCGGCCTGCTGGGCTAACGCCGCGCCACCGGAAATCAAAAGACAAAATAAGAATACGATCGATTTCATGCTTCCTCCTTGCAAGACTTTTGCAAAAACGCCGAAAATATCTCCTTGCCCTCAGGCCAGGAGTTAAACTAACGGTGTTTGGGAGGAAGAATCAGAGATTCAGGACAGAGTATAAAAGATGCGGAGAGATTTTGTCAGGCAGGCTCTGTGGAGAAGCACGGAAATCCACGGCCATCGTAAACAGCTCGGGGACATTCAAATGAAGAGCTGTAAAACCGACCGGGTCTTGAGATATAGGAGAGGGATAGGCGCCCTTCGCCAGGAAAACGGGAGGCCGAAATATGCGAGGAAACGTGGCATGTCGCGGCCTTTCCTTTTCCCTCGCGCTTAGGCGCTCGTGCTTGCACTTCAATACGCGAACGGCGTGCATTCCCGTCAGTATCGCCGAGGCATTTGCGAAGCCTCCACACCAGACGTCGAAGGTTAGAAGAAATGCAAGGGCAAGGACTGCATACTTGTGTACCAAACGAACCATCGAAATCATCATTACTCTCTCGCGGGTGACAAGTCAATCTAGTTATATCTAAAAGCTTCGTTCTTTCGCTTCGACAGTTAAGTATTCATGAGACTTGAGGCACAAGCCAAAGCCGGTTTCTATCCAACGCCGCCTGAGGTTGGGGTCGCGTCTTGCATTGCAACAATGTGTGACTGCAAACCTGTCCCCCGTGATGCGCCTTATTTGTTCTTAGCTCTATTCGGGTCGTCTTCCGGGTTTACGAAATTGACAACAAAGGGCGCTTCTCCATACACCTCGATCACATTACCGGCCTTGTGCAGGCCAAAGTGGCGCATCGTCGCCGGGATCATGGAGTGCGCGCCGGGCTTCAGCTCGATCAGCTTGGAGGCATCGTATTTGTCGCCGTGAGCCACCAGGAACGAACCCGCCAGCACCGTAATGTGTTCGTCAGTCACATGCCAGTGCGGCGGCACTTTGACTTCTCCTTTGGAACGGATCCGTATCACGTACAAACCGCCCTTCTTGTCAGGGTCGCCGGAGACGACGGCCATCTCCACGCCGGGTATGAGCGGCTTCCAGGCCAGTTGATCTGGCGTGACTACGGCGTGGCTCGCCGCCGGATTCGTGGCGGTGGGCTTCGAGCCCTGCGCAAAAGCTAAACCCGGCATCAGCAAGATCGCAACAGCCAAAACCCGAATCCGGACTACCTGTGTGTCCATCTGTCTATTCCCTCCTACCTCCCAACAATATCAGTCTTGGTACTTTCAACGAATGCCAGCACCTCCTTCCTTTCTTGGGCGGGAACCGAAAACTTATCAAGCGTAGCATTCACGTGACCGATAAATATCTGCCAGTCACCCTCACTGATGCCCATACCTTTATGCGAAGTCGCCATGTCCCGGCCCGTGTAATAAAGAGGGCCACCAGCACTTGCGCACACAAAGTCAATTAACAATTGCTTCTCCCGGCGTACACCATCTTCCCCGCGGTGCGCCCAAAAACGACCGAGCTGAGGGTCAGCCTTCAGCCTTGTGAGAAGATCCTCAGACACCGCCGCAATCGCGTCGTAACCACCGAGTCGTGCGTACAAGGTTTTTGATTCGCTCATATAATAACCTCCTGTGTCTTGTGGGGATACGCTGGTCAGCCTATTACGGTTGTCAGACTTTTTATGTTAGCCCGGATTCTATTGTGAAACCAAAGCGTTAGCAAGAAATTTTCCTGTCCTTCTTAGACTTTGTTTCCAGGCCGGTCAAAAAGGTCTCAGATGCGAGGCGCGCATACTCGTGTTTCGTGTCCGTGGCACTCCGAAGCTGTCCTCTGGGCTTTCGTGTTTGTCCCCTCCCCACGAGCACGCAGCACGATCACGAGCACGATTCATGAGCGAGGCGGTCGAGCAGTGCAACGAAGGAGATGAGCCTTTTTCAACGGCCTGTGCATCTTTTCCGCCGTACCTGGCATCTAATCAGCAAGAGTTTCCCGATCATCGAGGCTCGGGGCCACAGCCCCGACTCGGAGCAAGTCTAGTCAAACGGTAAACCAACTTAAGGGAGGTTTTTTTATGAGTAAGCGTAATATGATTATCGGCGGCGCTATTATTGCCCTGGCGATTGGTTGGTATGCATTCCGACCCGAGCTGCTCTTCGTCAATAAGACGGTCAACGAGGGGTTGCCGACGGCGCAGCCAACATCGATGGCGATGGCCAAAGGCACGGAGCCGATGGTTCTGGCGAAAGGCGATTTTCGCGGCCTCGCGCACGAGACTAAGGGCGCGGCGACGGTTCATCAGCTCGGCGACGGCAAGCGAATACTCCGCCTCACCAATTTCGAAACTTCCAACGGGCCGGACGTGCATGTCTATCTGGTCGCCGCCGAAGTCGCGAAAGACAACGAGACCGTAAAGAAGGCAGGCTTCATCGACCTCGGCTCCATGAAACGCAATAAAGGCGATCAAAACTACGAAGTGCCGGCAGATGCCGATCTCAACAAATACAAGTCGGTCAGCATCTGGTGCGCCCGCTTCGGCGTCAACTTCGGCGCCGCATCACTCGCGATGCAGCCGACCAGCCCTGTCGTCGTATCCCAGGGCGACTTCCGCGGTCTCGCTCATGAAACCAAGGGAGTGGCGGCGATGTATCAGCTTCCCGACGGCAAACGACTTCTTCGGCTGAGCAACTTTGAAACGTCCAATGGACCCGACGTCCATGTCTACCTGGTCGCGGCCGAAGTCGCGAAAGACAACGCCACCGTGAAGCAGGCAGGCTTCATCGACCTCGGCTCTTTGAAGGGCAACAAGGGCGACCAGAACTACGAGGTGCCGGCTGATGTTGATCTGAACAAGTACCAGTCCGTCAGCATCTGGTGCGCCCGCTTCGGCGTCAACTTCGGCGCCGCCACCCTCGGCTCCCAGAAGAGCTAAGAATAGACGTAAGACAACAAGGACAATCGATGAAACAGCGCATTCTGATCTTGGGTGGCGGCTTCGGCGGTCTTTACGCCGCGCTCGAGATGGAAAAGGGCTTGGCACGCGATCCGGAGGTCGAGATCACGCTGGTGAACCGCGACAACTTTTTTCTCTTCACGCCGATGCTGCACGAAGTCGCGGCGAGCGACCTCGACCCTGCGGACATCGTCAATCCGATCCGCAAGTTGCTCCGCTGCGTGCGTTTCTTCAACGGAACCGTAAAAAAGATCGACCTCCAGGGACAAAGGGTTCTGGTCTCGCACGGCGAGGAAAATCACCAGCACGAGCTCGCGTACGATCATCTTGTCTTTGCCTTAGGTTCCGTCCCCAACTTCTTCAACCTGCCGGGCGTCGAGGAGCGCGCCCTGACGATGAAATCGCTGGGCGACGCTGTTGCGCTTCGCAGCCGGCTCATCGAGCATTTGGAGGAGGCGGATTTCGAGTGCTGCCCAGCGACGCGGGAATTGCTTCTTACAGTTGTGGTCGCGGGCGCGGGCTTTGCCGGCGTCGAGACGCTCGCCGCCGTGAATGACTTTCTCCGCGAGGCCGTGAGATTCTACCCGAACCTCCGCGAAGAGATGATCCGGGTGGTGCTCGTGGAATACGCGCCGGCCATTCTCCCCGAACTCGACGGCAGCCTGGGCTCCTACGCGGCGAAGAAAATGGCACAGCGCGGCATCGAACTCAGGCTCAAGACCGCCGTGGCGTCGATGTCAGATCGCGGGGTGGAGCTGACCGACGGGACCGTGATCAGGACGAGCACCTTGATCTGGACCGCCGGCACCGCCCCCAACCCGCTGCTCGCCACTCTGGACTGTCCGAAAGAAAAAGGTAGGCTGGTTGCAGAAGCCACAATGGAAGTTCCCGGCTTGCCCGGCGTCTGGGCTCTGGGCGATTGTGCGGCGATCCGCGACCCGCGCAGCGGGAAGTTCTATCCGCCGACTGCCCAACACGCGCTTCGTCAGGGGAAGGTATTGGCGCGCAACTTATCGGCGGCCATTCGCGGTGGGGCGAAACGGCCCTTCGTCTTTTCCACGATGGGGCAGCTCGCCGCGATCGGGAGGAGAACGGGAGTGGCGAATATCTTTGGCGTCAACTTTTCAGGCTTCATCGCCTGGTGGCTATGGCGCACGATTTATCTGAGCAAGCTTCCCCGTCTGGAAAAGAAAATCCGCGTGGCTCTGGGGTGGACGCTCGATCTCTTGTTCACGAAAGATCTCGTACAGCTTAACATGAGTCATGCCGGTAAGCTTCCGCCCATAGCTCAGCCAAGGCAGCAATCCGCCGCATAGCAAAGGAGTAAACATGGCTACAGCAAATCATTTCGACGTGATCATTATCGGCTCCGGCGCTGGCGGCGGCACTCTCGCCTACCGTCTGGCGCCCTCTGGAAAGCGGATACTGCTCTTGGAACGGGGCGGCTATGTCCCCCGGGAAAAGGACAACTGGAACCCCCGCGCCGTGAACCTCGAGGGCAAATACCAAACCAAGGAGATGTGGCACGACAAGGATGGCAAGGAGTTACATCCGCACACGAACTACTACGTTGGCGGCAATACGAAATTCTACGGAGCTGCGCTGTTTCGCCTCCGGAAAGAGGACTTTGGCGAGATCCGCCATCATGGGGGTCTCTCTCCCGCCTGGCCCATCCGGTACGAGGACCTCGAACCTTACTACACTGAAGCCGAGCGCCTGTACCATGTGCACGGGCAGCGCGGCGAGGATCCGACCGAGCCGCCGGTGGACGCTCCGTATCCCCATCCGGCGATCAGCCACGAGCCGCGCATTCAACAGTTATCCGACGACTTTGCGCGCTTGGGGCTTCGCCCCTTTCACACGCCGCTCGGCGTGATGCTCAACGAACAGGATCCGCACGCGAGCCGCTGCATCCGCTGCGAGACTTGCGATGGGTTCCCGTGCCTGGTCGGAGCCAAGTCGGGCGCCCAGGTCTGCGCCGTGGACCCGGCGCTCAAGTATCCCAACGTCACGTTGCAAACAGATGCATTTGTCGAAAGGCTCGAAACCGGCTCTTCCGGCCGTGAAGTGGCTAAAGTCGTCGTCCGGCAGAACGGCTCGCGCGAGGAATATAGCGCTGACTTCGTCGTCGTCTCCTGCGGCGCAATCAATTCAGCAGCCTTGCTGCTGCGCTCGGCCAATGACACCCATCCGCGCGGGCTGGCGAACAGCTCCGACGTCGTGGGACGGCATTACATGGGGCACGTCAATTCGGTCCTGATGGCGATCTCGAAATGTCCGAACCCGACCATTTTTCAGAAGACCCTCTCGGTCAACGACTTCTATTCCGGCAGCAAGGATTGGCAGTATCCGATGGGCCACATCTCCTTTGTCGGCAAGCTCGACGGCGAGACCCTCAAGGGTGGCGCTCCTCCGCTCACACCGGGATGGACGCTCGACTTGATGGCGAAGCACTCGCTCGATTTTTGGCTGACATCAGAGGATCTGCCTGATCCCAACAACCGCGTCACCCTCGATGCCAACGCCGGGGTTGTCCTCAGCTACAAGCCCAACAATGAGGAAGGCCACCAACGTTTGATCGCGAAACTAAAGGAGCTGATGAAGCAGCAGACCAAGTGTAAGGTCCACGGCCACGAGTGCCATGAAGGACTATTCGCTCGGAACCTTTACGTTGGTCAAAGGATTCCCCTCGCCGGCGTGGCGCACCAAGTGGGCACGATCCGATTCGGCAACGATCCCAAAACCAGCGCGCTGGATGCCCATTGCAAGGCGCACGACGTCGACAATCTCTACGTCGTTGATGGGAGTTTTTTCTGCTCCAGCGGTGCGGTGAATCCGGCCCTGACCATCATGGCCAACGCGCTGAGAGTCGGAGATCATCTGATTCAAAGGATGAATTAGGCGTGAGGCGAGAGGCATGAGGCGAAAGGTAAAAGGAAGAAGTTTCGTGATCGTGCTCGTGACCGTGCTCGTCGGATATTTACCGGCGGCCTGGGCGCAAGCGCTGGTGAAGTCGGTGGACGCCGTTGGCATGACTGTCTCCGACATGGATCGGTCGGTGGAGTTTTTTTCTAAGGTGCTCTCTTTTGAAAAGACTTCAGATGTCGAAGTGGCGGGCAGCGAGTACGAGCAACTCCAGGGGCTTTTCGGATTGCGGATGCGAGTCGTTCGTATGAAGTTGGGCGGCGAGTTCATCGAGCTGACGGAATATCTCGTCCCAAAGGGCAGGCCGATTCCCGTGGATTCGCGCAGCAACGATCACTGGTTCCAACACATCGCCATCGTAGTGAGCGACATGGATAAGGCTTACCAACATCTGCGCAGCTACAAAGTGCAGCATGCCTCGACGGCACCGCAGCGCCTACCCGACTGGAACAAAGCTGCTGCCGGGATCAGGGCCTTCTACTTCAGGGATCCTGACGGGCACAACCTTGAGGTCATTTACTTTCCGCCAGGAAAGGGCGATCCTAAATGGCAGCAGAAAAGCGAGCGCCTCTTCATGGGAATTGATCATACTGCAATTGTGGTCTCCGACACGGAGCGGAGCTTGAAATTTTATCGCGATGTGCTGGGAATGAGACTCGCGGGCGAGAGTGAGAACTACGGTACCGAACAGGAGCACTTGAACAATGTCTTTGGCGCACGGCTGCGGATTAGCGGCCTCCGGGCCCAGACTGGGCCCGGGGTCGAGTTCCTTGACTACTTGACGCCGCGGGATGGCCGGCCCAGCCCTATCGATGCGCGCGCTAATGACCTATGGCACTCGCAGACAGCAATGGGCGTTAACAGCGCCGAAGGCGCAGCACAGAATGTCAGGAACGCCCGGGCCAAACTGATTTCTCCCGGCATTGTGACGATCCCGGAAAAAAAGTTGGGCTTCAGCAAGGGGCTGCTTGCGCGCGACCCGGACGGCCATGCACTGCAATTGATAGAAAAATGAGAGTTGTTTCCATAGACTACAAGGAGACTAGACTGTGACCAAGGAAGAAATCAGACTTCAGGAATCGCGGCAGCGCAAGGTGAACTGGTCTCGCTGGGGGCCGTATCTCTCAGAACGGCAGTGGGGAACCGTGCGCGAGGATTACAGCCCTTACGGCACGGCCTGGGATTACCTTTCGCACGATCAAGCGCGCAGCCGCGCCTACCGCTGGGGGGAGGATGGATTGGCAGGCATCAGTGACCGCCACCAGTACATCTGCTTCGCTCTCGCTCTCTGGAACGGCCGCGACCCGATTCTCAAGGAGCGGCTCTTCGGCCTCGCGGGCAGCGAGGGCAACCACGGCGAAGATGTCAAGGAATATTACTTTTATCTCGACTCG
>VBLN01000121.1 GCA_005878685.1 Deltaproteobacteria bacterium
ATGCCTAAACTATAATTACTCCCTCAAATATCGCATCAAAGGCTTCTCTGTGGGCTTCTTGGCAGTCCACCCTGTCGCTACAGCATTAGTGCCACATTGGCAACAGCGAAGCCACAGCTTTGGGAGTTTCGTCGCCATGCATCGATAGCATCTCTTATGACAACACCATGGACAGCGTAAGGCTTGCCGCTTCATCTCCGTTCTCAGACTACTTCAGAGAGGCACGTGGCTAATTACTTCCTGCATCCTACGTGCCACGGGAACAGACAGGCGGAAAAGCGGAATGCTATTCCTTTTCGCTCCCACCTTGTCTCTGTGGGCAGTCAGGTTTGCCCGCTACCGTGGCAGGCACGGCAGCGACCCGACTTTCTCACCCGAAGGAACTTGAGATTTTGCGATTAGAGTTTGGACCTTCTGAACGTGTGGGGCATCTTCCGGCTTTGTTTCAACTCCGGGTTGACAACGTTTAGTATTCATTAACGGGGTCCTTTGCTAAAAGCGTTGACTCCGTTACGGCAGGAATGGCGATCCTCTGGCCGATATAGATATAGTCGGGATTCTTAATAGATTGCTTATTGGCCTCGTATATCTCTTCCCACTTCCGCTGCGCGCCATAATACCTTTCGGCCAGTTTGATTAAGGTGTCATTGGCTTTTACCGTGTATTCTTGCCCTGCAGCCGTTATGGGAGATGTAGGAGAAGGGTTTCTTTCTAGGTTCATGTTCGCTTCCCGGGGTTCTTCGTTTGGTAGCAGATCCTCGGGAGAGCGCGAAAAGGACACCTGAAGCCTCGCCTCAGGTTTGGGATACTCAGAGCGAGATCCGAGAAAGTTCTTGAGATTTGGGACCATACTCTGGGAGAAGACCGCCCCAACCAGAAGAAGGAGGAGCGCAGACAAGCTCGCGATCCGCACTCGAGCTGCGCGGTTTGACTGACTCTGCAGGCGATGGGCCGGGGCCGTCCGTTGGTCTTCCTGCGTTGCACCTGTCACGGGCACTTGCATCGCCGGTACATTCACACTAACAGCCTCGGGCTGCGTTTTTAGTCGCAGATCGCTGGCAACCTCATTGATTATCTCTCTCGCGACTCTTTTCTGTGAGGTGCCATAAGCATTAAGCAAGGCGTTATCGCAAATAATGTTGATGAGCCGGGGAATTCCCTTCGAATACAAGGCAATCTGCTCAATAGCACCAGCATCGAACAAATCCTCCCCGTTATAACCAGCCGCTTTGAGTCTGAAATTAATATATGGAGCTACTTCACTGCCATTAAGCGGGGCGAGCTGGCAGTGCAGGGCTACCCGCTGGTTGAGCTGGCGCAACCTGGGCCGAGCGAGTTTTCCCTCAAGCTCGGGTTGGCCCATCAGCACAGTTTGGAGCAGCTTTTCCTTGTCGGTCTCCAGATTGGAGAGAAGCCTTAGGCCTTCGAGCGCCTCATCGCTTAGGTTCTGAGCTTCGTCGATCAGCAGAGCCACGATGTGGCCTTTGTTGAGCTGCTCGATCAAATAGCGGTTGAGCTCCTCGATCATCATTAACCTGTTTTTTTCTTGAGTCGCCAAGCCCAGGTCGCGCAAGATGAGTTGGAGCAGCGCATTGAAATCGAGATGCGTGTTAAAGATGAAGACAGAATGGATGGTGCTCTCCAAATTGCGCATGAGTTTACGCAGCAGCGTGGTCTTTCCTGTTCCCACCTCACCGGTGATGACGATGAAGGCCTTTTTGGCTTCGATCCCGTAATGCAGGATAGCCATGACCTCCTGATAGAGGGGATTGATATAGAAGAAGCGCGGGTCTGGAGTGACACTAAAGGGTGATTCTACGAATCCAAAGTATTTATTATACATTGATGTTTGTCTGGTTTTGATCTTAGAGGTCGTATTCTGAGCTGCCAATCACTCGTTTCAACAAAGCCCCTCGTGGAGATATTGCCCAGCAACCTAAAAGGACCGAGCGCGCAGAAGTTCAATCGCGCTAGCTTTCAGGGCTGCCAAAACCGGTCTTAACCGCTCCTCGACTGCATGGTGAAGGGCAGAAACCGTGCCAAACGGAATAGTAATCTGCTGTCATGTTATGTCCTGGTTTTTCGTGAGCTGTCCTCAGATAAAGAAGGGCGGTCCCGACCAGTGAGAAGTTTCGGATTTCCGATCCAGGCAACGTTGCCTGAAGCCGTTTTCACCGAGGAAATCGGCCCTGTTCCTTTAAAGAGAGGAAAGAGCGGTGACCGGCCAGGGCGCAAAAGAGATATTGTTCACTGGATATCTAAACTCCCGATACGAGAGATCGGGAGACCAGTAAACTTCTGGAGGGTTCTGCAGATTTCGTTCAAAAACTGCGGATCATCGAAAGACAAAGAAGCGAAATATTCTCGGCTTTCGTGTTCCACGACAATATAGCAATGCTGGGGGCCTGTAGCGGTTAGTGACTTCAAACAAACTTCTTTAAGTGTGCCGACCTCACCCTGGGGCAAGGGATGACCGGGTCCGTGTGGGCCAAACCATTGTGGTGGCCAGGTGGGTTTCCCCTGAAAGGTCATCTTGGGATGTTTTCGTAATTCCATACGAACTTTGACGGAAAGCGACAAACTTTTAATCCTTGCGCTCTTTAACAATTACTATCCTCCCGGGGTAGACCCCGGGGGACCATCGTAGCCGCGATGTGTGATTATGCACTCAACAGCAGAGGGCGTACCTGCGAAATTAATCTCATCATCTCCGTCTATGCTTTTCGTGCCGTGCCTTCTGCAGCATCTCTTCCCTGGATTTGAAATGTTGCCCGGCAAGCTTTCCTTGATGACAGTGATACTCGTGCTTCTTTTTCCCGTCATGACAACCGTCTGCGTCCAGTTTGCCTTTGTGCGGGTATGCCGAGGAGGCATTGAGGAAAAGGAATAAAAGGACGAAAAGAAGAGTTTTAGTCGCGACCATATCAACCTCCAAAATGGGAGTGTTCCTGCCAAAGAATGAACCAAGACGATTTGCCTTACGCGCAACAGCGAAAAGACTACTTGCTACTTTTTTGAAGCAGCGCGTCATCGATCGCTCTTTCCGCTGACAGCTTCGCCGCAAACTCCGCCCCGGTAATAATGCCCTTCTCAATGAGCAACTTTGCCAGAACATTCGACGTCGCAAAGGTAGTAACCACGAGTTCATCTAAGGTTCCCTGTTGTCGACTGGCGTCATCAGGCGTGGTGGTCATTTTAGTCTACCAACAGCGTGAGAATAACGGTGAGTCCTGCCGCCAGCATGACAGAAAGCCAGTCCACGACTATGACAGCGCCGAGGAGCTCCTCCAGACGTGAATACCCATCCATAAGCGTCTCCTTTATAGATATAGAATAACCTGCGAGGCGACGGAGGCCAATTAGGCGAACTCTGTATTTTAAAGGAGAAAAATTCCTGAAAAAGCGATGGGGGAAATCTCTGAAAGGCTGTATGGATGTGGACAGGAGCTCGGTAAATACTTGGGTCGTTGTCCTCATCGACCTCAACCTGTGGGTGGAGAAAAAAGTGTCTGACGGTGACGGCATGCCGTGTGCCGTGCTATGATCCCTTAGAAATTCCATAAAGGAGAAGGAAAATGAACGCGCGTGTTGTTTTATTAATCTTCCTGTTCTTGATTGGCTGTGCACCGACTCATTATCGAAGCTTTCGTCACCCTACCTACGGACAGGTGGAGTTTGAGAAGGACTTCTATGAATGTGCCCGGCAGAACAGAGCCTATGCGGCGGCCAGCAAATATGCCCATGGTGTTTTCTCTGGCTCCGCTGGTAACGGTCAAACATACAGAGAGGTTGACTATGGTAAGATGGATCGATGCCTTGCAAGTCTTGGCTGGCGTCCGGCGGATTAGATTTTATGCAAAAGCGCTCTGACGAGGCTGGTTTCGTCGTTGGAGTAGACTACCAGCAGCGGATTTTTCTTTACCATATCCCAATTGCTCTGCTATTCTGCCACCACAATGAAGCCTCAAAAAGGGGATAATCGAGGTGAAACGGCTGTTGATCGTTTTAATCTTTTTAGCTGGCTGTGCTAAGCCCGCCTATTACAACCTTGCCCAGCCGAGTTCTGGACAGGCTGAGCTGGATCGAGACCGAGATCAATGCACCCGCGCGAATACGGCCTATACTTCCAGTTCGAATGCACCCACGGCTTCAGGATATGAAGAAACTCGCATGTCACCTGTGACGAATTGGGCAATGGTTGAGCAATGTTTAGCTGTACGTGGCTGGCGGCGAGCGCACCCCGACCCTTGACATCTTCTGGCTATATCGGGCCGGAGGTCCGCGCGCGCGGTACGGCCCTGCCTGGTCCCTGTAGATGGATGGTATCGGAAAAACATGTGAGTGTTGCGATGGCATCGGGTACGCCATCTGAGCTGTTGATTGACCAAGCACCGTCGTCAAGTACCGTGAGCCCATGCATATTCTTTGCTGCTTTAGTTATAGACCGGATGACTGCCTCGCATTCCGCCTTAGTCTCGTAAGTTTCTATAGGAATCTGCCTGACTATCTCCAAAGTATTAGAATTTGAAACCTCTGCCCACAGCACCCACGCCAGCAAGGCGATCATAGAGCATCTTGTCTTCATCGCTATCGCTTCCTTCAGATCCATATTTGTATGGCAGCATCCTCAACGCCCTTATGCATGGATACCTTGTGCGGCCTTCTTTGAGTTTTCCTCGGTCAGACTGCGGGCGACCCCAAAAAGGGCATCCTAGCCACTGAGCCGACGGTTAAGCTCTTGGATGCAAAATCCGATGTGGCTGAAGCGCAGGAATTGTGCCATGGTCCGATTTCATCTTCTGTCCTGCTTTTTCATGAGCTGTCCTCGGATAAGGAGGGCAGTCCCGACCCGTGTCAACGTTGCGGATCTTCAATCCAGGCAAAATTGCGTCACGGCTCCTGCCTTATCTCACGGGAAAAAGAACCATTGACGGAAAGGCGGGAGAAGAGGCTACCCTGAGTCGTGTCGTCAGGGTGATCATTACGCAACGAAGTAGGCCCCCGGAGCAGAATCAATTAGTTACCTTGAAGCAGTTTTTAACCTTTACAAAAGTTGGCGAATTTGTTACAAAAAGCGAATACTCGGGTATCTCCACTGAAAGCCTAATCGAACCATGAAGAGGTGCTTCATATCTCGCGCGGGCGCGCTGCTGCTTTTTATCTTTTCCTCCCTCGCATCCTTCCCTTTGCAAGCCCAGGAAAAGGTCCAACTGAAGGAAGTAAAGATCGAGGGTAATTTGAGAGTCGAAGAAGATGGGATTCGACTTCACGTGAAGAGTCGGGCGGGCGAGTTGTTCGATCCCCCGACCGTCGACCAGGACGTCAAGTCCATCTATCGAATGGGTTTTTTCGATGATGTGAGGGCCGAGCTTTCTCCCGACGGGGTGCTCACCTACGCCGTCAAGGAAAAGCCCTATATCCGTGAAGTTAAGATTGTCGGCAATTCGGAGCTTAGCAGGGAAAAGATCGAAGCCGCCTTCGGCGTAAATCCGCGTACGGTTCTCGATCGAGACAAGGTCTCGGAAGGCATCGAGAAGGTCAAGAAGCTCTATACCGATCAGGGGTACGTCAACGCTCAGATAGAATATGGGACCTCCCTTGTGGAGAACAACCAGGCCGTCGTCAATCTGACTGTTGATGAGGGCAAGCGCCTGCTGATTCAGAAGATCGCGTTCGAGGGGAACAAGGCCTTCTCCGATAGCGAACTCAAAGGGCTCATGGCCACGAAGGAAAAGTGGTTTCTTTCATTCATCACCAATCGCGGCGTTTTGGATCAAGATATCCTCACCAACGATGTAGCGGTTTTGTCCGCTCACTACTACGACCACGGTTTTGTCGATCATAAGATCGATGAACCGGTGGTGTTGCGTCGCAGGGATGGGATTGAAATGGTGATCCGCGTCGACGAGGGAGAGCAGTACCGGGTCGGAAAAGTTGAGCTCGGGGGGGATCTCATCGACGACGCGGATAAGCTCCTCAAAAAAGTCCAATTGACGACGGGTCAGATCTTTAGTGGCGGGCGCCTGCGTGGAGACATCACCAACCTTTCGGATATGTATTCCAACAAGGGGTTCGCCTTTGTCCAGGTCGATCCCCGGACCAAAGTAAATTCGCAGGACAAAACGGTTGATGTCGCCCTGGTGATTAGTCAGGGGCCGCCGGTTTACTTCAACCGGGTCATGGTGGCCGGGAATACCAAGACCAGAGATAAGGTGATTCGAAGAGAA
>VBLN01000498.1:0-3451 GCA_005878685.1 Deltaproteobacteria bacterium
GCGGAAGCCAACGATCATCTACAAGTGACACATGTGAAAGGAGAAAGAACCTCATGCACTACCGTACTCTGGGAGAAACGGGGCTTGAGATTTCCGAAATCGGCTTTGGCTGCGGCAACAATGCTGTCCTTATGGTGCGTGCCAGTTACGCGGAGCAACTCCAGGCGGTACGCCGCGCTCTGGATTTGGGAATCAACTACTTTGATACCGCTTTTGCCTACGGCTTGGGAAAGTCAGAGGAGAATCTGGGAAAGATCCTAAACGAGCTGGGAGCACCGGTCGTTGTTTCCACGAAGATCCGGCTTGAGCCCGAGGGCGTCGCCGATATCAAATCCGCCACGATTCGGGCCGTGGAAGCAGGCCTCAAGCGCCTCAGGAGAGATCGGGTGGATCTTATCCAGTTGCATAATCGAGTCACATTGGAAAGAAATCCGGGCAAGCGCTTCAGTCTAACTGCAAAAGATGTTGTTGGGCCCGGCGGAGTCGTCGACGGCTTCAAGGAGATGAGGGACAAGGGCAAGGTAAGGGCTTCAGCGGCTTGGGTGATGCAAAGGCTCTGCACGAAGTGATCGACAGCGGCGAGCTTCATTCGGTTCAGGCTTATTACAATCTTTTGAACCCGAGCGCCGGCCAGCCGGTTCCGAAGGACTTCAGCGCTCTAGACTATGGCTGGCTCATCGATCGAGCCGCGGCTAAAGGCATGGCCGTGGCCGTCATTCGCGTTTTGGCAGCGGCCGCCCTTACGGCCACTCCCGAAGCCGGAGGGGGCAGCAGCCCGGAGCCGCTCTCGCCCGGCTCCGACTATGCCCTCGATCTCAAGCGCGCTGAGAAGGTTAAATTTCTGGCCGGCGGTGACGTTGAAAGTCTCGCCCAGGCGGCTATTCGGTTCGCTCTGATGAAACCAGAGATCTCCACCGTTCTCGTCGGGTTTTCCAACGCGTCGCACATCGATGAGGCGGTCGCATGCTCCGGAGCCGGCGGATTGTCCGAGGAGGCGATGACCCGCTTGAAAAAGCTTTGGGACAGTGACTTCGGAAACTTAAATCGCTAGGGAGGAACTCGTGTTAGTGTGCGCGACGCCTGTTCGTGAAAGCTCTAGATCACGGACCGCAATCATGAATCACGGCGGCGCAAGGCTCTTGATACTTCTACGAGGACTTACTAATAAGATGGTAAACAAAATCTCTTGAGACGGGAGGAAATGACATGGCTAAAGTAGCTTTCAAAGGGAATCCTGTGACTCTTTTGGGCAACGAGGTGAAGCCGGGTCAGGCGGCGCCTGACTTCAAGGTTCAGAAGAGCGGCGACATGAGCGACTACACTTTGGGCACTTCCGCGGGAAAAACGCGCATCATCGCGACAGTTCCCTCGCTCGATACTCCGGTGTGCGATCTGGAGACCAAGCGGTTCAACGAGGAGGCGAGCAAGCTTCCCAACGTTGAGATTGTCTGCGTCAGCATGGATTTGCCGTTCGCGCAGAAGCGTTGGTGCGCCGCTTCCAACGTCGATAAGGTCGTCACTGCAAGCGATCACCGGGAAGGCTCTTTCGGCAGGAACTACGGAGTCTTAATCTCCGGCGGGCCGCTCGATCGCGTGCTGGCGCGAGCGGTATTCGTGATCCCCAGCATCCCAACTACGACGCAGCCCTGGCAGCGGCGCGTTAGTCCGTGAAAACTATGGAGCAGGTAGAGACGCAAACTCAGACCCTGACGATAACGGCGACTTCTTGGAGCCGTTTGGCTGCAACCGCCGTAGCGCACATGACCGAGCATCTCTACATCGGGATCATCACGGTGGCCCTTCCCGTGATTGCGTCCGCCATGGGATTGAGCATGGCCCAAGCGGGCTCTCTGGTCTCCACGCGCTATCTCGTGGCTGGCGTCGTCAACCTTCCCTCCGGATTTTTGGCCGATCTGACGAAGCGGCGAAGCACCCTACTCGGCTTGTGTCTCGTTTTCCTCGGGCTCGCGAGCCTGCTCATGAGCCTTGCGCCGAGCTTCTGGCCGTTGCTGCTCTTTATGGCGACCGGCGGGCTCGGAGCCGGCGGCTTCCACCCACAGTCGATCGCGATCTTATCGTCAGCCTACCGAGAGCGGCGCGCCTTCGCCTTGGGAGTCCATGACAGCGCGGCCAATCTGGGCGAGGTCGTCGCGCCCCTGAGCATCGGAGCGCTGCTCACCTATACAGATTGGCGCACGACGCTGCAGATTTGGGCGGTGCCGGGGCTAGTCGTGGGTCTTTCTTACGCGTTGTTTTGCCCTGAGGTGAACCAGGCGAAGAGTCACAAGGAGCGACTGAAGCGCCTGCTGTGGGAAGATCTGGTGAAGAACTGCGCTGTCTTGGTGATGTTTTTTGTCTCTGTCTTCAGGATCCTCGGCCAGAGTGCGCTGACGGTTTTTTTGCCTCTCTATCTCACGCTGCATTTGAAACTCTCCGTGGCCACCATGGGATTTTACATTTCGACGCTATTTTTCTTCGCCGGCATCTCACCGTCATTTTCGGGCTGGGTCTCAGACCGGATCGGTCGCGTGCCTTTGATCGTTGTCGGTTCTGCTCTTGCAGCTCTCTCTGTTGTCGCGCTTCCCCATCTCTCCCCTGGAGTTCCTCTCGTGATCGGTTGTGGTCTGGTCGGGGGGCTGCTCTGGGCTCTGAGGCCGGTCGTCTTCGCCGCTGCCATGGAGGTGGCCCCGCCTGAATTGGCGGGCACGTTGGTGGGTTTTTTCTATAGCGGCAACATGGGACTCTCGTTTCTGGCTCCTATTTTGGCTGGATTAGTCGCTGACGCCTATGGCCTGCCCGCAGCCGTCACATTCACTGGCATCTTCCCGTTCCTGGCTTGTATCATTCCTTTGGTCTTTCTGAGGGGAAGGGGGGTTTAGCCTGGATGATCGATTTGCGTCGACGTTGAAGATCTGTCTCTCACCACTCACTTCGGCTAAGACTCACCGTCATGGTGAAAACTAAGCCGTGAAACTCGACTATTCATCTCCGACTATGAGGCGGCTGCGCTGGGTGCCAATCGTGCTGGGCAGCGGTGCAGTAGTCATCTATTGGGTCGGCATTATCCGCAAGCCGCGTGGCGATTTTCCCTACCACTGGGAACTCGGTCGACGTATCCTGGCAGGGGAATATATTTACATAGACGGCCTGAATTTGGTCTATCCGCCGTTCTGGGCTTTGGCCTACGCTCCGCTGGCACTGCTAAACCCGCATCTCGCTCAAATCATCGCCTATGTTCTGGCACCGCTCTGTTTTGCCGCACTCCTCTGGACGCTGCACCAACTGTCAAAGAAGCATTTGCCGTTGGGCCCCGACAAGGCGTTCTGGTCAACCTCCCTAGCCATTGTGCTGGCCGCCCATTTTCTCTCCAGAGATCTCCCGGAGATTGGCGTCAATACCGCTCTGGTGGCACTGTCCTGGTACGCCATCTACCTCTGGACACGGGAACACG
>VBLN01000498.1:3528-4548 GCA_005878685.1 Deltaproteobacteria bacterium
TGACCTCTACGGTTGCCTATTCCTTGTTCACATTGGCTCCGATTATGGTTCAGGGGCCAGACCTTTATATGCGCGCGATGAAGGATTGGACGACGGGCGTTGTGCGCGGCATCATGGATCCTGATCCCTCGAGAGGCCCGCTCGGTGAGGAGAAGGTCGAAAATCTTGCGCTACGACCCGCTCTCGCTCGTTACCTGATGCATTTGCCGTACGGTCATTTAGGCCGCCCGGAAACAAGCGATACACCCGGGCGACCCAATCAGCCGCCGAATCCCTACTATCTGCAGTTTGTAAATCTGCCGCCCTACTATGCCGGCCTTGTAGTGAGACTGATCATGGCAAGCCTGCTTCTCATCATAGCCTGGCTCTTCAGAAGGAGCATTGTCACTCGGGGAGACCTCTCCATATTGTACGAATGCGCTGCCGTCTCGCTATTGATTTTGCTGTACTCTCCAATCACATGGAAGCAACATTGCGTCGGTGTGCTGCCGGCGCTCTTTCTGGTCTGTCGCAGCGGATTCGCGGGCCAGAAAGAGCTTTATGCCCTCTTTGCTCTAGTACTCAGCCGTGAGATCATCGGCCAGGATATGGTCAAGTTGCTTGACAGCTACCGCGTCAAGACAATCGCAATTGTGCTGTTGATGTTAGCGCTGTTGGGTTGCCGGCAAGCCTTGTTGGCAGCTGCTCTGGCGGAAAAGGACTTCATCAAGAACACAGAGCTGCCACACCCACGCTGCCGATGATGTGCAAGCTGAACCATCAAAAAAGGATTCCGTGGGGTCACATCCGATTCATCTTTGCCGCTTTCCATTCTAAAAAATTGCTTGATTTGGACACAAACATATCTTACGTTTGTGACGGTTTAACGTAGCCGACTAAGGCAGGATTATCGGAGAGTAAGGACAGCGCCGGGACCTAGAAACAAATGGTAGGTTCATTCCATGCGAGCAGCGAAAGGAGGTTTAAGATGGCTAAGTATATGTTGAAGGCATCCTACAGCGTTGAGGGGACAAAAGGGCT
>VBLN01000148.1 GCA_005878685.1 Deltaproteobacteria bacterium
AAGGCGAATATGGAAAAGCCGCACAAGAGGCTTGATGCATGGAAGTTGTCCATGGATTTAGTGATCGATGTCTATCAGACGACGGATAGGTTCCCAAGCCAAGAAAAGTACGGTTTAACTGATCAGATCCGAAGGGCTACGATCAGCATCCCGAGCAACATTGCCGAGGGCGCTGCAAGGCAAACGAAAAAGAATTTACGAATTACCTTCATGGCTCAGGGATCTCTCAGCGAGTTGGATACACAGGTTGAGCTTGCAAGACGACTCGGATATCTCGATGGCGAAACTTGGAGGATTCTTGATGAACGGATGGAACGGATTGACAAATTGATCAGCGGCTTAATTCATCGCTTAAAAAAGTGAGGGTGAAAGGTAAAGGGTGAGGCGACAAACTCCTTACTCCTAACCCCTGACTCCTTACGAAAGGATAAAGACATGGCCAAGAAAAAGATCCTGGTAGTGGACGATACGGAGTGGAACCGCGATTTGATCGTCCAACTTCTGGAGGATGAATACACAGTCTTACAGGCGGTAGATGGCGCGGAAGGAGTAAGGAAAGCGCAGCAAGAGAATCCCGATCTTATCCTTATGGATTTGGGAATGCCGGTTATGGATGGGTGGGAAGCGACCCGGAAAATTAAGGCAAATAACGAGTTGAAGCGTATCCCTGTGATCGCCGTCACCTCCCACGCCATGGTGGGCGATGAAATCGCGGCGCGGGAGGCTGGCTGCGACGATTACATTGCCAAACCTGTGGACGAAAATGAGTTGATGCGAAAAGTCAAAAGGTTCCTTGGGTGATTTTGGATTGGCGAAAAAACGTATTGAGTGGAGAGCAAACAACGGACAAAAAAACAGAAGGGAGAAGAAAATGGTCGGATTTAAAACGTTTCGCTTGGCGCTATTTTTGACAGCAATATGGCTGCCGGCCGGTTCGCTCCTGTGGGCGGCTGACGCTATCATTTCCAAAGTCTCTGATTCCTCTGGCAACTATTGTCATCTAAGGTTCCCGGCAATCAGAGAAGGAACCCTTTATTCGGACCGTCCGGTTCTTAAAGATCCGAACGAGGGCGACATCGTCGACTTCTATGGCCCTTGCAACCATGATCCTCTGGGAACAGAAGAGGTGCGACGTCAAAGGGAATACTATCGTCAGCGCCTGCGCCAAATGCCCGAGGGCGAATGACCGTGGTCCGATTTTGGATTGCGATTTTCGATTTTAGGCTAAGGAGACAAACGCATGCGTCAAACCGGTCTTCACGATTCTATCAAAATCTAAAATGGGTAGGGCTATGCCAAATAAAATTTTGATCGTTGATGACGAGCCGTTCAACCTCGACCTTTTAGAGCAGGAGCTGGGCGACCAAAATTATGCGCTCGAAAAGGCCAGTGATGGAGTGGAGGCGCTCGAAAAGGTCGACGCCTTTGAGCCGGACGTCATTCTGCTCGATTACATGATGCCCAGGATGAACGGCATCGAGGTCGTCAAACGCTTAAAACAGCATGAGAAACACAAAGGTATCCCGGTAATTCTTTTGACCGCGAAGGGATCGCAGGAAGACAAGGCGAGGGGACTGGACGCGGGTGCGGATGACTATGTCGTGAAACCGTTTGAGCCGCTGGAGCTTCTGGCGCGAGTTCGTTCGATGATGCGCATCAAAGAGATGCATGATTCCCTAGAGGAGTTTAATCGGACCTTGGAGGAGAAAGTCAGGCAGCAGGTAGATGAAATTGGACGCATGAGCCGCCTCAAGCGTTATCTCTCCCCGCAGATAGCGGACACCATCCTCAAGACTGAGGACGAAAGCCTATTTAAAAGCCATCGCCGCGAGATTACAGTCGTCTTCCTCGACCTGCGCGGTTTCACCAATTTCTCTGAAAGCGCCGAACCCGAGGAGGTGATGGAGCTGCTGAAGAATTATCATGCAGAGATGGGTAAGTTGATCTTCAAATTCGACGGAACCTTGGAGCATTTCGCTGGAGACGGGATGATGGTTTTCTTCAACGACCCTATTCCCTCTGATACCCACACGGAGCAGGCGGCGCGTATGGCAGTCGAGATGCGTGAGCGAGTGAAAGAACTACGCACCGGGTGGATCAAAAAAGGTTACGAGCTAGATCTCGGAGTTGGATTGGCTGCTGGATATGCGACTCTAGGGAGTATCGGTTTTGAAGGCCGGATGGACTACGGTGCCGTGGGTAATGTCACCAATCTCACCGCCCGCCTCTGCGACGAGGCGAAGGGTGGTCAGATCCTTACCAACCAACGAACGCTGAGCAAGATAGAGGAACTAGCGGAGGCCGAGCCTGTCGGCGAGCTGCACTTAAAGGGCTTTGGCCGTCCCGTGCTTGCGTTCAATATTCTAAGACTCAAAGCATAAACCAGACCATTGAAAACGGCCCATCTGCCATCAGCATGCCAATGGCAGGCGTCTAAGATGGCCGCGCTGAACCGCGTGGGATTTTATCCTGCTCCGAACGGATTCGCTCCAACGTACTGAGCGAGTACGCCTCCGCTTGTCAGTTTCTCGCGCGCCTGGCATCTGGCACCTTTTTGACTGGTTTTGAAGACACTTTTTCAACGACTTGTGATTATCAAACAATGGCGAAACTGATGATTCCTGCGCCGGTGAACGCGTGCGCGTTCGACCGCTCTTTTGGCCTAATAAAACGATCTGCTACTTTGTGATTTGAAAAATCATTCTGTTTAGTTACTGACGTTCTGTAAGAAAAGTTGAGCGTGTGAATTCAAATCCAAAGAAATTTTTTAAAATATCATTTTTTTCTTGACATACTATTTATAGCGCCACTATAATTGATTTAACTACAAGATGTGGGAGGGTTCCAAGACAGAATCTTAGCGCCTGAGCTATCAAGTTGTTCCCTACCCACCCCGCACGGAATCTTAAAAGGAGGTGCCTATGGCAGCCAAGAAAAAGGCGAAGAAGAAAAAGAAAAAGTAAGTTGATCAACTTTTGAGATGTGGAGTGGCGGCGGTGAATTAAACCCTCCTTATCTCAGGCGAGTGGGTAGCCGTTCTGGTTACCCTTAGGGTAAGGCCCTTCAGCATCTGGCCAGGAGGGCCTTGCTTTTTTTACTCCGAGTTAAGTATGTCCAGAGGAGCACTGATGGAAAGGCGAATCGCTGGTCTAGTCGTTGATGTGGCCCTGCCTGAGAAGCCAAAATTTAAATCCCCACTTATCTTGATTCATGGTCTATGGAGCGCCAGTTGGTGCTGGAACGCGTGGGGCACTCACTTTTGCAATCTTGGATGGGAATGTTGGGCGATCAACTTCCCAGGGCGCACCGGAGAGAACGACATTGAAGTTCTAGAGCGGCTGACCTTTCGGGACTGCTTGGCAGGGCTTGAGAAAGTAATAGCTGCCGCTCCGTTTCCTCCGGTCCTCATGGGCCATGATCTTGGAGGATTGATAGCGCAGAAGGCGGCTGAGGAAGAGAAGATATCCGCCTTGATTCTTGTCTCAACTCTTCCTCCGAGAGGGATGCGGGAGGTACTGCCACGTGTCTTGCGGCTTTTGCGTCTTAAATACTGGCCGCTCATCTTTCTCGGCCGCCCCTTTTCGCTCCAGGTAAAGGATTTTCGCCGGATCGGTCTCGCCGCAGCGAAAAAAGGACAGAATCCTGAAATTCTCAGATCGATGATTCCGGATTCCAGCCATCTTATCAAAGAATTTTTTAGCCGCCGTGTCGAAGTCAACCCTACCCGCAGTCGCTCTCCGGTCCTCGTCATTTCTGCCCGTGAGGATAGAGTGGTGGCCTCATCATCGCTCCGTGAGATGGCACAGAGGCTCGGCGCCGATTTCAAAGAATATGCCGAACATGGCCATTGGATCATTGGAGAGGAAGGAGGTCAGGGCATAGTTAGGGACATCCACCGCTGGGTTGTTCAGAAGCTCGGAGAGGAGATTCTTCTTGCGGAGTTTACCGATCAGAGACGATGATTTTGAGGAGTAAGCGAGAAGGAACTTTAAGAGGCCTAAGTCCGTTATCTCCCAGGGAGCTATTGCTTCCCAGGGGCGAGTCCGTTAGGTTAGAGACGGCGAATTTAAGATTAACGAGAAACCGTCATGGGCAGAAATAAGTGTATCCTGGCAAGTCTTCTGTTTCTTCTATGTTTTGTGCACCCGGCGTTACTCCTCGGTTTGGACCTGGGAGAGAAGGCCCCAGACTTCGAACTTCTCAGCACCAAAGGCGACAAGCTCCGACTGAGTAGTTATTCCGGGAAAAAGAACGTGGTCCTCCAGTTTTACGTGCTTGATTTTACACCGACATGAATCAAGGAGCTGTCGTCTAGTCGAGACGACTACAATAAGTTCCAGGAAGTGGACGCCGAGGTTTTGGGAATCAGTGCCAACGTGACCTTCTCCCAGAAGGCCTTTGCCGATTTTCTTAAGCTCAACTTTCCCCTTTTGAGCGATTATCCCAACCTCAGTACGATTCAGGCTTATGGCGTCCTCAGCTCTCAGCGAGCTCTGGCACAGCGCTCTTACTTTATCATCGACAAGCAAGGGATTGTCCGGTACAAGAAGATACTGAATAGCGGTGAAGGTCTGGTCCCGAATGAGCTGTTGATTGAAGAGATTAAGAAGATTAACAGAGGTTAAAGTCATTATGGTTGGCTACGATCTTAAAAAATCCTTCTTGGTTTTGGCTTTCGTTTTCGGGCTTTGGAATGAAGTGAGCTGGGCACAAGCTGCCAAAAGTCAGGGGATCAACTACAAGCTCGTTCCCAATCTCGCGCCGATGAAGGACAATTCCCCGACGCCGGATTTTACTCTTCCGGACCCGGAGGGGAAAAAGATCTCCCTGAAAGATTTCAAAGGGAAGCTCGTGTTTCTCAATTTTTGGGCCAGTTGGTGCGTTCCTTGCCGCGAAGAGATGCCGGCGATGGAGCGTCTTTATCAGCAGTACAAGACCAAAGGGTTTGTCATTCTCGCCGTAAACGTGAAAGACAGCCGTAAGGACGCACTCGCCTTCATCAAGGAACTCAAACTGACCTATCCTATCGTCCTGGATCCTGATGGAGACGTGGATCTTCTCTATGGCGCTTTTGGGCTGCCGACGACTTATCTGATCGATCGAAAAGGTGAGGGGCTCGCTAGAGTCTGGGGACCGGCGGAGTGGTACGGCGCAGGGGCCAAGCAGCTCATTCAAGAATTGCTGGACGGCAAGCGATGACCGACATCAATTTTTTTGTCGCCTTCACCTCCGGGCTGCTCTCGTTTCTCTCCCCTTGCGTGTTGCCTATCATCCCTTCCTATCTCTCTTTCATCTCGGGCGTCTCTTTGGAAGAGATGCGCGCTGCCCAGGTCACGAGCC
>VBLN01000149.1 GCA_005878685.1 Deltaproteobacteria bacterium
AAGATCGGCTGTAAAGAAGAGCCTCGAGGCGCTCAAACGAAACGAGATCGTCTTTATATTGGGGGAGCATCTTAAGAGAGGGCAAATAGAAACGAGACTATTCGGTCAGAAAGTCCCGTCGTCCCGGGGTCCTGTGAGCCTGGCTTTACGCTCAGGGGCCGCGGTAGTGCCCATGTATTTAATTCGAAACTACGACGGCGGATTGCATCTGGTCATTGAGCCTGAAATGGTGATGAGTAGGAATGGAAGCCTTTTCCAGGATATCACGGACAATACAAAGCAAATCGTGCGCTACTTGGAGGATTTAATCCGCCGCTATCCCGATCAGTGGAACTGGCTCACGGTGCGCATGAGAAAACGGCGAGCACAGCTGGTTGCTCAGAGGTCGTCGCGCTAGCTGTTCACACATCTTCCGTAGACGCGTGCCACCTTCACCCTTCTCGGATTGGCCGGCGCTTCAGCGCTACGGATACATGTACTCTATCGGCGAGGATTCAAAAGTGGGGGTTACTTTTTTCACGCCTGGAACGGATTCGACGATCCGCACGATCTCCGTCTCTAAATCGGGCTGCGCCAGGATACCCGAGACGTAAACCTCACCCCCTTCTGCCCTTACATTGAGGATCAGATTCCTGGTCTTAGCGGAAACCACTAAGGAAGCTTGAACCCTGGCTGTGATGGTCAAATCCTGAAAGGCGCGTTCAGAAGCCGCTGTCGGCTGATAGTCCTCACGTCGCGCGGCCTCGACGAGTAGATGAGCCGCTGTGTCCATGCTCATCTGGGCGACATTGATGACAAGGTCATAACGGTTGGGGTCGCGCCAGTCCGCGCCGAAAACGGCTTGGAGCCGCCGAGTGCGGGCCTTGTCTACCTGGTCGATGTATTGTCTTGCCGCCTCCTCGTCCAACCCCTGACGGTTCCGGACTTGCTGGATTCGAAAAGCCAGGGGGGCGGTAAGGTGCGCCTTTAAGACGTGACGGATTCCGGGAAAAAGCTCCTGTCCTGCGTGGCCATGATAAACCAGATTTCCTCCCTGGGCGACCTCGCACATAGCAGCTTGAAGAACAATGCGATAGAGTCGCGTACTCTCGCGCCACCGCTCCCACCAGTGAGGTGCGCTGTCGAGTATTTCGGTGAATTTTGCCTCAGGGATCCCATAACGTTGGCTGGCCTCGAGCAGCACCTCTCGACTCACACAGCGATAGCCCAAAGCAGCCGACACTCGCTCTGCTAAAGCCTGCCCACCGCTAAAAGCGCCTCTGGAAATCGTGATTATAGGCATATCGTTTACCTCCCTTCATCAGCGACCCTGGAAGAAGCAACTTTAGAGACAGACTCTTATGCTCGTACCTTTAGCACAGCGCATCTGTCCAGTCTATCAACGGTTTCCCAAGAGATTCCCCCTAAGCGGACGTGGCCTGAATGCTATGGGTCACTCAAGGGGCTCTTCTCTATAGAGGGCCAACACCTCCAAGGCCGGGCGATCGGTGATCGAAAAGAGAATGGAATCGTCCTTTGACAGATTCTCATGACGGTGTGAATGCCAAGGTGGCACGACAAAAAGATCGCCTTGATCCCATTGAAAGGTCTGCCCCCCTATCTCTGTGGCGCCTTTACCGCGAAAGGCATGGTAGACGGTGGTACTCGTGTGCCGATGAGCCTTTGTTTTCTCGCCCCCTCGGAGAAGTTGGATTTCGCAGGAAAATGTCGTCAGCGTCGGTCCACCATGGTACGGGTTCGTGTACTCCAAGCGCACTCCGTCGAACGGATCTCCTTCGCTCTGCTTTAAGGCCAAAAGGGTAGAATAGGTTTCCTCCCACCTGTAGCGGAACGGGGGAACGCGGCGGCTGGGCTTAATCCAGCTAGGCCGCGCATGACCCAAGACCTTGGCAGAGTAGCTGTCGGGTTTTTCTATCGGCTGCTGCTCCTGACGAAAATCCTCCTGAAACTGCGCCCCCAAATAGCTGGCCAAACGGACATCGAGACCGTCGAGCCAGATGATCGGCTCGCCAGAACCGTTGTAGTGGTCGTGCCAGGTCCAGTTCGGCGTGGTGATGAGATCTCCCTCTTGCATAGGGAATCGCTCACCTTCAACAACGGTGAACGCTTTGTCCGAACCTTTAAGGACATAGCGGATCGCTGCGGCAACGTGGCGGTGAGCGCGCGCGATCTCCCCCGGCTTAACTAACTGGACGGAGATATGAATCGTGTGAGTCATCCCTCGCTCCAGGCTCGGATTCTTAAGCTGGATCGTCCTCCTTCCGCTCTTGTCGATCGGCACCGCTTCTCCTGCCCGACAGAGCGCCTCATAGACCTCGCTCCACTTCCAAAGGTAGGGCTTCCATTTCTCGGGCCCGTGCTCCTGCAGCCAGTGACCTCCTAGATTTCTCTCAGCCAGCCATCGATTGAGTTCCGCTATCTCCATAAACACCTCCTACGGAGCCCTTCTTTACCCGTATAGCCGATCGATGAAGCCCGAGTCGTCGAGTTGTCTCAGGTAGTGAATATCCCAGAGAGCCAGAGGACTAACCTGTTTCGCTTCCGGAGACTTTATGCAGCCGAGCTCATAGGCATTGAGAACGGCCTGCAAATTTGGATAGGGCTTGACGGGCATTCGAGCCAGTCGGTCATAGCTAAAGTCCTTCTCTTCTCTCCTGTTGAGATTTTCTAGAATCCGCTCGGTTTCCTGCTTCTGGGTGCGCGCAAAGTGAATTCCCAAGACCAAAGCCTTCACGAGCCGCTCGCCCAGCCCATCTTTTTTTTGCAGCAATCGAAACGAAGTCGTAATCGTTGGGCCATTAATCATGGGGAGCGGATCCAAAGTAAGGGTACGAAAGCCTTCTTTCTCATATCGCTCCATAGCTCCCGAAGCGAACACCGCGTCCGCCCGACCTGACTTTAATGCCTCTAACCGGTCGGATGATTCGTCGACATCCACCCAGCGAACCGATTCAAGGCCGAGGCCGGACCTTATGACATACATCATGTGGTTGCCGCGGCCGTGGTGGAAACCGCCATCTCTGCCCTCGAGCGGCGTATCGGCGATCCGCTTGCCCCGCAGCTCTTGTAGCGACCGAATCGGCTCACGCGAGACGATCTTCGCAGTAGTTGAGTTAACGGGAGACGCAAGAGAGACGATGGGCTTCCCCTGTGCCACCAGCCCGTAGGGTGTGAGATGGTCGCCGGAAATCAAATCGATCTTTCCTTCAAACAGGGCTGCCTCGGCCTCGGGCGGAAGGGCGCAGTAGTCAAAGCTTAAGAGCTTGACGCCCACCGTCTCCCAGATTCCTGCCTCCTTAATCACTTCCCAAATAGGCAGATGGGATGACGATCGATAAACAGCTCGAATCTCAATCGGTCGATGTTCGCTCAAAGTTCGATTCCTTCCCTAAGTATTGTCACATTATATTGTGCCGCCTTAGAACCCTGTCAAGTCCAAAAAAACCAGCCGTCGTATGAAGAGTATGTTAAAATAGTTCTGTCTGGGAGCACGGGTTTGACTAAAGATGCGCTCTTGCAGCTAGTCGTGGTGGAATTTTTTTATCAATTTGCCAGTATAGGAATCGGAGTCTGATCGACGCGAGGAGATCTTAACCTTGGAACAGTATGTTTGCATCCATGGTCATTTCTATCAGCCGCCACGCGAGAATCCTTGGCTAGAAACGGTCGAGCAGCAGCAGTCCGCTTATCCCTACCACGACTGGAACGAGAGAATTACCGCCGAATGTTATGCGCCTAATGCGGCCTCCGCTATTTCGGACCATGACAACCGGGCTGTGCGGATGATTAACAACTACTCTAGGATCAGCTTTAACTTTGGTCCCACACTGCTGTCTTGGATGCAAAAGCATAAGCCCGATGTCTATCAGACTATTCTCGATGCGGACCGAATTAGCAGGGATCGCTTCTCTGGGCACGGATCGGCCATAGCCCAGGTTTATAATCACATGATCATGCCACTCGCCAACCAGCGAGACAAAAAGACGCAAGCCATTTGGGGGATTAAAGACTTCGAAAAACGCTTTGGACGGTTCCCCGAGGGGATGTGGCTCCCGGAAACGGCCGTTGACCTTGAGACCCTTGAAGTGCTGGCCGAGTTGGGCATCAAGTTCACCATCCTTTCTCCACATCAAGTCCAAAAGGTTAAAGAGATCGGATACGGAGAATGGCAGGATGTCAGCGGCGGGCGGATTGATCCCACTATGGCCTATCTTTGCTGCCTGCCATCGGGGCGATCCATCAATATCTTTTTCTATGATGGACTGATTTCTCAAGCAGTGGCCTTTGGCGATCTCCTGAACAATGGGGAGTTGTTTTCCAGAAAATTACTTGGGGCATTGGGTAACCATCGGAACCGGCCGCAAATTGTTCACATCGCTACCGATGGCGAAACTTATGGTCACTATCGTCGTCAGGGCAACATCACACTGGCCAGTTGTCTCGCCTTCATCGATTCCAACAACTCGGCGATGCTCACCAACTATGGACAGTATCTCAAAAAACATCCTCCAACGCACAGGATCGAGGTCGTTGAGAACTCTTCCTGGAGCTGCGCGCACGGGATCGAACGATGGCGGGCCGATTGTGGCTGCCATTTAGGGACCTACCGGGGATGGACGCAAGCATGGCGAAACCCTTTAAGGGAGGCGATGGACTGGTTAAGGGACCGGGTCGCCGCCATTTATGAGAAGGAGGCTACGCCCTACCTTAGGGATCCATGGCGAGCGCGGGATGACTACATCGAATTGATGCTGGATCGATCCACGGGGCGCGTCGAAGGATTTTTTGCTGGGCATCTTCGAGACACGCTCGCCAGCGAGGGGAAAGAAAGGGTGATAAAGCTACTTGAGATGCAGAAAAACGCCCTGTTGGTATACACGAGTTGCGGATGGTTCTTCGATGACATTGCAGGAATTGAAGCTGCTCAGGTCATGCGCTATGCCGCGAAGGCAATGCAACTTGCCGAGGAAGTACAAGGAATACGGCTCGAGCCGGACTATATTCGGATTTTAGAGAAGGCACCGAGTGTTGTGCATGGAAACGGCTCCAAAACTTACGAGCTGTTGGTCGGGCCGGCCAGAAGGGAACCGTCACGAGTCATTTCCGGGTAGCTCATATTTCTCGAGGACTTTCCATATCAGCGAACAAACAATGAAGCGAAGAGGCAGTGGTGTCTTACTTCACATCACGTCCCTCCCCTCGTCCTATGGCATCGGGGATCTGGGGCCCGGGGCGTACCGCTTTACAGATTTCCTGGTCGAGGCCCAACAGAGTCATTGGCAGGTTCTACCGCTAAACCCAACATCTCTGGCTCACGGAAACTCTCCTTATGACAGTTATTCGGCCTTCGCTGGAAATCCTCTCGTGATCAGCCCGGATCTGCTAGTCCAGGAGGGATTTCTTAAGCGGGACGAGCTCGAAGAACGTCCTTCTTTCCCCAAGGGAAGCGTTGAATATAAAGTTGTAACACAACATAAAGTTCGACTACTGGCCAAGGCCCACGAACGGTCCCGGAGCCGTCTGGCGGCTGACAATGAATATGGAAAGTTTTGCCATGACAATGCCGAATGGTTAGAGGATCATAGCCTCTTCATGGCCTTAAAGGCTCATTTTCGCGGCGCTGTCTGGAGAGACTGGCCCATCGATCTGAGGGATCGAAAATCCGAGGCGATAGGCGGATGGAAAAGGCGGTGCCAGGAACAGGTGGAAACAGTGGTCGGCTCTAAAGCAGTACTGCAACAGCAAGAGCGTCCTTGTCACTGGCGACCTGCCCATCTATGCGAATTACGACAGCGCCGATGTCTGGGCACACCAGGAGATTTTCAAGCTCAACGCTGAGAAACGACCTTTAGTTGTCGCTGGAGTTCCTCCGGACTACTTCAGCGCAACAGGTCAGCTTTGGGGAACTCCTGTGTACAGGTGGGACGTGCTGAAGAACACTCAGTATGCCTGGTGGGTTAGGCGCATCAAACATAACCTCGCTTGCTTCGATAAGATTAGACTGGACCACTTTAGGGGATTTGTGGCTTGCTGGGAGGTGCCGGCGAACGAAACGACGGCGATTCATGGGCAATGGGTGAAGGCGCCAGCAGAAGATTTTTTTGGCACTTTGATGGCCGAGCTTCCTGACCTGCCGATTTTTGCTGAAGATCTAGGGTTCATCACGCCCGACGTCCATCAAGTAATGAATCGCTTCGCATTTCCAGGGATGAAGGTCTTGTTGTTTGCATTCCAGGATGATCTGCCGACGCACCCCTACGCGCCCCACAATTATGGCAAGAATTTCGTCGTCTATACAGGAACCCACGATACCAACACCGTCAAAGGCTGGGTTAAAGGCGAGGCAAGTCCTGACGAACGTAGGCGGTTGTTTGCTTACGTCGGCCGAGAACTAACGGAAGAGCAAGTTCATTGGGAACTGATAAGGTTGGCGCTTATGTCCGTGGCGGATACCGCGATCTTTCCCATGCAAGACCTGTTGGGTCTCGATGCCGATGCCAGAATGAATCGCCCGGGAACAACCGAGGGAAACTGGCAGTGGCGGCTGACCCCTGAACAGCTCACGCCATCGCTCATTACGAGGCTCGCAGAGATGACGCAGTTGTACGGAAGAGCCCCACTATAGATGCCTCGGTCATGGAAGACAGATGCGATAAATTGACTCACCTCCAGTCCGGCGATATAGTTTGCGAGCTTAGGAGGGAACGAACGTGGAAGTCCTGGGAATGGTGATGGCTGGAGGCCGCGGCAAGCGGCTCTATCCATTAACCAAGGATCGGGCGAAACCAGCCGTCCCCTTTGGCGGCAAGTACCGGATCGTCGACTTCGTCCTGTCCAACTTCGTCAATTCCGGAATCTACTCGATCTACGTCCTGACACAATTTAAAGCGCAATCCTTGGTGGAACACCTGCAGGAGGGATGGCAAGTCAGCAGCCTCCTCCGTGATTACTTCGTCGTACCTGTGCCGGCCCAGATGCGCTCCGGCATAGAATGGTACCGCGGAACGGCCGATGCGGTGTACCAGAATCTGCACTTAATCCGGCGCGCCAATCCGAAATCTGTTGCGGTCTTTGGCGCCGATCACGTCTATAAGATGAATATCCGCCAGATGGTAGAATACCACTGGCAGAAAGGAGCGGAGGTTACGGTCGCGGCATTGCCGGTGAGAATTCATGAAGCATCCCAGTTTGGCGTGATGGAGGTGGACAATGAATGGCGAATCGTCGGTTTCGAAGAGAAACCCCAACGGCCAAAGCCCATTCCGGGAGAGCCGGACTGGGCTCTTGTCTCCATGGGAAACTACCTGTTCGAAACGAAGGTTCTACTTCAGGCGTTGGAGAACGATGCGTCAAAAACTCAAACCCATCACGACTTCGGGAGAGATATTATCCCTCATTTAGTCAAGGAGGGGGGAAAAGTCCTTGCCTACGATTTCCGAAGGAACCGTATCCCAACCCCCTTGAAGGGCGAAGAGCCAAGCTATTGGCGAGACATCGGCACGATCAACGCCTTCTTTGAGGCAAACATGGAACTGCGCGCCGTGGACCCATCACTCAATCTTTACAACCAAAGCTGGCCCGTCCGCACCGTCAGCTACAGCGACCCTCCCGCCAAGTTCGTGTTCGATGAGGAAGGCCGGCGAGGGACGGCCCTAAATTCCATCGTCGCAGAGGGAACCATTGTCACCGGCAGCCTTTTACGGAACTCAGTCATTGGCCGCAACGTCCGCATTCACAGCTACTCTGTAATCGAAGATGCGATCATTATGAGCCGGGTAGAGATTGGAAGAGGCTGTCACCTGCGCCGGCTTATCATAGACAAAAACGTCTCCATCCCGCCGGAAACAGAGATTGGGATCAATTCCGACAAGGACCGGGAGCGCTACTTTGTGACGGAGAGCGGAATCGTTGTGATCGCGCGAGAAGAGCCCAGATCCATTGTCCCCTGACACTACCCGGCACCCCATTACTCGGGATATTTTCTCACCTTTGTCTGCTAGCAGTGTCAACCAACTGGCGGTAAAGGCCGTAGTATTCCGTTGCGGACCTTTGCCAGGAAAAATCGCTGGCCATCGCGTTAGCCATCAGACGCCGCCATGCCTGCGGGTTGCAGTATAGGGCTATGGCTCTTTTCACCGCCTCGAGGAGGGTCGGGCCGGAATAGGCAGAAAATTTGATTCCATTGCCAGTTCCAGTGCGTGGGTCATAGTCTTGAATGGTATCGTCGAGCCCTCCTGTCGCGCGAACGATAGGAATGGTTCCATACTTTAGACTGTACATCTGGCTCAGTCCGCAAGGCTCGAATTTAGATGGCATGAGAAACATGTCCGCTCCAGCCTCTATTTTGTGGGCGAGAGCATTGTCAAAACCGATCTTCACCGCTATTTTCCGAGTGTGCTTTGCGGGAAGTCCGGCTAGAAGCTCCTGGTATCTCTGCTCACCGGATCCGAGAAGAATCAGCTGGAGGTCCATTTGCATGAGATCGTCGATGATATCAACGAGGACAT
>VBLN01000150.1:0-4934 GCA_005878685.1 Deltaproteobacteria bacterium
TCCGCGCCGCCATCAAGTGGGCGCTGGCGAACAAGCGCAAGAACATCAATCTCGTGCACAAAGGCAACATCATGAAGTACACCGAGGGCGCCTTCAAAGATTGGGGTTACGCGCTTGCCAAACGGGAGTTCCGCAACGACGTCGTCACCGAGCGCGAGACCTGGATCTTGGGCAATAGAGAGCAGAAGCCGAACTTGAGCGCGGAAGACAATGGTAAGATGATCGATCCCGGCTTCGACATGATGTCGCCCAGCCAGCAGAACGACATCAAAAAAGAAGTGGAAGAGGCGCTAAGGCTGTGGCCGACGCACGGCGACGGTAAGTGGAAGTCGAAACTGCTGCTGAAAGACTCGATCGCCGACGTGACCTTGCAGTTCGTTCTCATCCGTCCCAGGGACTACGACGTGCTCGCCACGCTCAATTTAAATGGCGACTACCTGTCGGACGCACTGGCCGCCCAGGTGGGCGGCATCGGCATCGCGCCCGGTGCGAACATCAACTACGACAGTGGGCACGCCATCTTCGAGGCGACGCACGGCACCGCGCCGAAATATGCGGACCTCGATAAAGTCAATCCGGGCTCGGTCATCCTCTCGGGTGAAATGATGTTCCGCTACATGGGCTGGAAGGAAGCCGCCGACCTCATCGTCGAAGGATTGGAAGGCGCTATCGGCCACAAGACGGTGACCTATGATTTCGAACGGCTTATGTCGGGAGCGAAACTCGTTAGCTGTTCGGGTTTTGGTGATGCCATCATTGCCAATATGTAATTAAAGAAAGGGAACGATAGTGGCACGGAAGAAAATTGCGCTAATCGGTGCGGGTAATATCGGCGGGACCATGGCCCATCTCTGTGCGGTCAAAGCGCTGGGAGACGTTGTTCTCTACGATGTCATCGATGGCCTGCCGCAAGGAAAAGCGCTCGACCTGCTGCAGTCCGCGCCCATCGAGAACTTCGACGCTGAGATCGTCGGAACGACGAAATATGAAGACATTGCCGGTGCGGATGTCTGTATTGTGACCGCTGGCATAGCACGCAAGCCGGGAATGAGCAGGGACGACTTGGTGGGAACCAATGCGAAGATTCTGAGTCAAGTAGCGGTGGGAATCAAAAAGCATGCGCCCAATTCCTTCGTGATCGTCATTACGAATCCCCTGGATGCCATGGTGACGCTGACCAAGCGAGTCACGGGCTTTCCCAAGAACCGGGTGGTCGGGCAGTCGGGCATTCTTGATTCCTCCCGCTACCGGACCTTTGTTGCGCAGGAACTCAAAGTTTCCGTGGCCAGCGTTTCGGCGGTGGTGTTGGGGGGACACGGAGACGACATGGTGCCGGTCCGGAGCAGTTGCCAGGTTTCCGGCGTCCCGGTCGAAAGGTTCATCTCCGGCCAACGCTTGGACGAGATCGAGGCTAGGGTAAGAAACGCCGGCGGCGAGATCGTAGCGCTGCTCAAGACGGGGTCGGCTTTTTACTCCCCGGCTTCTGCAGCGATTCGCATGGCTCAATCTTATCTCCAAGACAGGAAAGAGATTCTCCCTTGTGCCGCCTACCTCGAGGGAGAATATGGAGTCAACGGATATTATTTTTGCGTTCCTGTAATGATCGGGTCAGGCGGAGTTGAAAAGGTGATCGAGATCGAGCTTGCGCCGCGCGAAAGGAAACTGTTTGAGCAGTCTCTGGCCCGAGTCAAGGAACTGGTGCAGACCATGGACAAGCTCCTGGCAGCATCTTAGCTGTTTTTTCTTTGAACGTCTTGAGACCCTGAGGCTTCTATATTAGTCTTAGGGTCTTGTTTTATTAAGGGCAGGATTGTTCATGAACATTTATGAGTACCAGGCGAAAGAGATCCTAAGGCGCTTCGGGATTCCGGTGCCTCGAGGTCGCATTGCGTCAACAACTCGAGAAATTCCGGCCATCGCGCGAAAATTGGGCGGCCGCTGCGTTGTGAAAGCTCAAATACATGCCGGTGGACGCAATAAAGCGGAAAACGTCAAATTAGCCAAAAATCCAGAGAAAACTGAAAGCAAAGCCGCCGCGATCCTCGGAAAGGCTCTGGTGACGCACCAGACAGGTCCACAGGAACGTGTCGTCAAGCGGGTCCTGGTAGAGGAGGCGCTGCATATCGACCGCGAGCTCTATCTAGGCATGGTGCTCGACCGCGGTGCCGCGCGGGTTTCGGTCATTGCCTCCGCGGAGGGAGGGGTCGAGATCGAAGAAGTCGCCCGCAAAAACCCGGAGAAGATTCTAAAGGAAGTTATCGACCCGGCCGTCGGGCTGCTTGCGTTTCAGTGTCGAAGACTCGCCTTTGCCTTGGGTTTGGCGCAGGCACAGGTAGGTAAATTAGTCGCGGCGATGCAAGGCTTGTATCGCGCCTTTGATGAGACCGACTGCTCGCTAGCTGAAATCAATCCGTTAGTAGTGACAAAAGAGGGAGAGGTCATTGCGTTGGATGCGAAGATGAACTTCGACGGCAACGCCCTGTTCCGCCAGCCGGAGATCGTAGCCCTGAGAGACCTGGATGAAGAAGATCCCAGGGAAGTGGAGGCGGGCCGGTACGGTCTCTCTTACATCTCTCTGGAGGGAAATATCGGCTGCATGGTGAATGGCGCGGGACTGGCTATGGGCACGATGGATATCATCAAGTTCTACGGTGGGGAGCCGGCGAACTTTCTGGATGTCGGAGGGGGAGCGGACAAGGAGAAGGTTGCGCATGCCTTCAAGATCTTACTCTCGGATCAAAGAGTACGAGGAGTCTTGATCAATATTTTCGGCGGCATCATGCGGTGCGATGTCATTGCCCAGGGGGTGGTGGAGGCCGCTCGGGAAATGAGTGTGCAGGTTCCTTTGGTGGTGAGACTCCAAGGGACGAACGTCGAGCTGGGAAGAAAGATCTTGTCCGAATCCGGTCTCGCTGTCATTCCTGCCGACACCATGGCCGAAGCGGCGGAGAAAATAGTCGAAGCAGTAAAGAGACAGTGACAGAGACAGGAACGAATGGCGGGGCGGTCTCTGTCTCAAGTCTCTATCTTTTTAACATGGCGATTTTAGTCGATAAGAACACCCGAGTTCTGACGCAGGGAATTACCGGGGCTACAGGACAATTTCATACTCGCGCGTGCAAGGAATACGGGACCCAGATGGTCGCGGGGGTGACGCCGGGAAAGGGCGGAACATTTCTCGATGACATCCCGATTTTCGACACCGTGGCGAAGGCCGTGGAGGCGACCGGCGCCAACGCCAGCGTCATCTACGTTCCTCCTCCATTTGCCGCGGATGCGATCATGGAAGCCGCGGATGGCGGAGTGGAGCTGGTCATCTGCATCACCGAAGGAGTGCCGGTTAGAGATATGGTTCGGGCCAAGAGATATCTTGGCGGGAAGAGCGCGCGTCTGCTCGGTCCGAACTGTCCCGGCGTGATCAGTCCCGGAGCATGTAAGATTGGCATCATGCCCGGCCATATTCATCGCCCCGGGTCGATCGGGGTTGTCTCGCGCAGCGGCACCCTAACCTACGAGGCGGTGGAGCAGTTGACGCGCTTGGGTCTGGGGCAATCGACCTGCGTGGGTATAGGGGGAGATCCAGTACATGGTTTGGACTTTATTGACGTGTTTAGGCTCTTCAATCAGGACCCAGCGACCCATGCTGTGGTGATGATCGGCGAGATCGGCGGAAACTCCGAAGAGGAAGCAGCCGAATGGATCAAGGCGAATATGAAAAAACCGGTTGCGGGATTTATTGTCGGGCAGACCGCCCCTCCCGGCAAGCGAATGGGTCATGCCGGGGCGATTATCTCCGGCGGCAAAGGAACCGCAAAGGAAAAGATCGAAGCTTTGAATAAGGCCGGGGTTAAAGTAGCGCCGTCTCCGGCTCTTATCGGTCAGACGATCCACGAAGTGTTAAAGGGGCTAAGAATTTAAGGATTGAAGGGATCAAGGAATTTTAGATTTTGGATTTGGGATTTTGGATTGAATCGAAAATCGGAAATCTAAAATCCAAAACGGGACGGGGATGAAGGGCTAAAGGCAATGGCCGAGAGAACACTTTCCATCATAAAGCCTGATGCGGTGGCAAGAGGGCTTATCGGTGAAATCTTGAGAAAATTTGAGGCGGCCGGGCTTAAGATTGTTGCCGCGAAGCTTGTCCATCTCACTCCCGAGCGGGCGCGCGCATTTTACGCGGTTCACGAGCAGCGCCCGTTCTTTGCCAGCCTGACGGAATATATGTCTTCTGGCCCCATTTTGGTTTCGGTCTTGGAAAGGAAAGGAGCGATCATGAAAAACCGGGAGATCATGGGAGCCACGGACCCAGCCAAAGCGTCTCCTGGAACCATTCGGCGCGAGTGGGGAAAGGATGTGGAAAAAAATGCGGTTCACGGCTCCGATGGGGCGGAAACGGCTGCGTCCGAAATCGCGTTCTTCTTTAAACCGAATGAGATCCACTCCAGCTGAAATCTGAGAGTTGAAATTTCAGTTTATGGCTACACCCGATGTCAAGGAACTGAGTTCTAAAGAGCTTAGGGATTGGCTGCTGCAATCGAGGCAGCCGCCCTACCGCGCCGCTCAAATTCAAAGGTGGCTCTTCCAAAAAGGGATCAATTCCTTTACGGAGATGACCGATCTGTCCGCCGGGCTTCGCACCCTACTGGAGAGGGAATTTTCGATCAGCCGACTCAAGACGGTGCGCAGCTCCTCATCTGCAGATGGAACCATCAAGTTTCTCTTCGGCCTCGCCGACGGTCTCACGATCGAGAGCGTCTTGATTCCGGAAAGCCGTCGGCTTACCTTGTGCATCTCCACTCAGGCTGGCTGTGGCTTTGGCTGTGACTTTTGCGCGACCGCCAAGATCGGATTGAAGAGAAGCCTGCGTGCAAGCGAGATTCTGGATCAGGTTGTCGAGGCGAGGAGATCTTTGGCGGGGGATCAGCGAATCACTC
>VBLN01000150.1:4947-8494 GCA_005878685.1 Deltaproteobacteria bacterium
TGATGGGAATGGGAGAACCTCTCGCGAATTATTCTCAAACACTTAAGGCGCTCGACATGATGACGGACGCAGAGGTCGGAATCGGCATATCGCCGCGGAAGATCACAGTCTCCACGGTGGGATTGGTGCCGCAGATGAAGAGCCTCATGGACGAGACTCGAGTCAATCTGGCGATTTCCCTGCATGCGACGACCGATGAGCTGCGCTCCCAATTGATGCCGATCAACACAAAATATCCGCTGGCCGACCTGATCGACTGCTGCCGTTCCCTTCCGATTCCCCGCCGGAGACGGATCACGTTTGAATATGTTTTGCTGCGCGGGCTCAACCACTCCCTGGCGGATGCCCGACGTCTCTCGCAGCTTCTTCAGGGTGTCCGCTGTAAGATCAATCTGATTCCCTTTAATCCCCATCCGGGCAGCATCTATGAGAGACCCACCCGGGAAGAGATTGTTCAGTTTCAAAACGCCTTGGCCGCGAAAGGATTGCAGGTCAACGTGCGCGAGCCGAGAGGGGCCGATATCCAGGCGGCCTGTGGTCAGTTGCAGGGGGAGCATGAAACAAAGAATGAAAGCGGAAAGATGAAGACGGCAAGTCATTCCACATCCCTTATCTTTCATCCTTGAATTTAGATGGCTAGCAAGGAAAAGGTTACATCGAGGGTCGTTGGGGTGATCGGCGGGAGCGGTCTTTACCAGATGGAAGGGCTGGAGAAGCTCCGCGAGATCCAGGTCAGAACACCCTTCGGCAGACCGTCGGATGTTTATATAAAAGGAATGTTGGAGGGAACCGAATTGATCTTCCTGCCGCGCCACGGAAGAGGACACCGCTGGCTCCCCACCGAGGTCAATTTCCGAGCCAATATCTTCGGCATGAAAAAGTTGGGTGTCGAAAAGATCATCTCGGTCAGCGCGGTTGGGAGCCTGCGCGAGGAAATCGCGCCCGGCCACGTGGTGATTCCCGATCAGTTCATCGATCGCACCACACAACGGCCCAACACCTTTTTCGGGAAGGGGATTGTGGCTCACGTGAGTCTGGCGGACCCTGTTTGTCCGGTCCTCTCCGAGAGCCTTGCCCGCGCGGCCGCACACGAAGGCGCCCAAGTCCATTCCAAAGGAACCTACGTTTGCATGGAGGGCCCGCAGTTTTCTACGCGTGCTGAATCTTTTCTTTACCGAAGCTGGGGAGCGGACGTTATCGGCATGACCAATCTGCAGGAGGCAAGGTTGGCGCGCGAAGCGGAAATCTGCTTTGCAACATTAGCCTTGGCTACCGACTATGACTGCTGGAACCAAGCGGAGGGCGATGTAGAGATCGGAGCCGTGCTGGCTATTTTGAAACAAAACGTGGCGCTTGCGCAGCGGACCATCCGAGGAGCCTTGCGTTATCTTCCTGCCGAGCGTTCCTGCGTCTGCTCTGTTTCTCTCAAGGAAGCGATCATTACTGAAAGGGCAAAGATTCCTAAGAAAGTTCGGAACGATCTCAAGCCGATTGTGGGGAAGTATTTATGAGAATTTTGGATTTTGGATTGAGAAAATGAGTATCTTGGTCGTGGGAACGGTTGCTTTCGATTCCATCGAGACCCCTCATGGATCAGCGGATCACGTCCTGGGAGGATCGGCCTCGTATTTTGCCGTCGCTGCGAGTTTTTTTTCCCCTGTAAAGATCGTCGGCGTCATCGGGCGTGACTTTCCGGCGGAGTATATGGATCTTTTCTCCCGCCGCGGAATAGATCTTGAGGGCCTGAGACGAAATGAGGGAGCGACGTTTCACTGGCGCGGCCGGTACCATGAGGATCTTAACGTGCGGGATACGATTGAGCTTCATCTCAACGTTCTCTCCGGCTTTGTTCCCCGTCTGCCGGAGTCTTACCGCAATGCAGAATATGTTTTCCTCGGCAATATCGACCCGGCGATGCAGATCGAGGTTCTGAATCAGCTCCGGCAAGTGCGCCTCGTTGCCTGCGACACGATGGACCACTGGATCCAGGGGAGCGCAGGCGAGCTGAGAAAAGTGCTAGGGCGAATAGAGATTTTGATCATCAACGACTCCGAGGCCCGACTGTTGAGTGGAGAACACAACATTGTCCGAGCTGCGCGTGCCATTTTAAAGATGGGTCCTAAGGCAGTCCTTATCAAGCGGGGCGAATACGGAGTCTTGCAGTTCACGGACTCCTCGGTTTTTGCCACGCCTGCCTATCCGCTCGAAGAGGTCTTCGACCCAACGGGAGCAGGAGATTCGTTTGCCGGAGGATTTTTGGGGCAACTGGCGCGCGCGCGGGACAATAGCCAAGGAGGGTTGCGCCGAGCTATCGTCTACGGCAGCGTCGTCGCGTCATTCACTGTCGAGGACTTCGGCCTCAAGCGGCTGACCCAGCTCTCTCTTGCGGAGATTGAAGAGAGGTACCGGGGCTTTATCGAATTGACGGACTTTCATACCTGAATCTATGGAGTTGTCAGTGGTCATCCCAGTTTACAACGAGGAAGAGAGCGTGGAGCCTCTCATCCGGGAAACGAAATCCGTGCTTGAGACTCTAGCAAAAAAGTACGAGTTGATTCTTGTGGATGACGGCAGCACGGATGGAACTTACCCGCTACTCCTGCAGCTGCACGAGAGCGAGCCGAGGATCAAGGTGGTTCGCTTCAAACGCAATTTCGGCCAAACCGCGGCGATCGCTGCAGGCCTGGCCTACGCCCAGGGGGAAGTGATTGTCGCCATGGACGGAGACGGACAAAATGATCCCGGCGATATCCCGGCGCTGCTGGGTAAACTTGACGAGGGCTTCGATCTGGTCAGCGGCTGGCGCTTCCCCCGCCAAGATCCCTTCTTGAGCCGGCGGCTTCCGTCCCAAATGGCCAACGCGCTGATCTCCTGGATGACGCAAGTCAAGTTGCATGACTACGGCTGTACGCTCAAGGCGGTTCGCCGCGAGGTGGCCAGGGACCTGAAATTGTATGGCGAGATGCACCGGTTCATTCCGGCCATGGCTTACGAGAGAGGGGCTCGGATCGCCGAGATCAAGGTCCATCATCGCCCTCGGCGCTGGGGAAAATCAAAATATGGAATCGCCCGCACCTTTCGTGTGGTGCTCGATCTGTTGACGGTCAAGTTTCTGCTCAACTATGCGACGCGGCCCCTTCATATCTTCGGGCTCATCGGCCTCGTGAGCGGGGGAGGCGGTTTTCTGATCGCGGTTTATCTTACGGCCCAGAAGCTTTACTATGGTGCGGGGATCGGAGGGCGTCCGTTGCTTCTGCTCGCGGTATTGTTAATCTTCATCGGCTTTCAATTTATTACGATGGGGCTGCTCGGGGAGATGCTAGCGCGGACTTATCACGAATCTCAAGGAAAGCCCATCTATGTTGTCAAAGAGTTCTTAGGCGAGAGGAGAGCGCAATGAACCTTGGGGTTGTCGGTACCGGATACGTGGGTCTTGTCGCCGGGACCTGTTTTGCGGAAAGCGGCAACGATGTGGTCTGCGTCGATATCGATGCGGCCAAGATCACTGCCTTGAAGTCAGGGAAGATCCCGATCTATGAGCCTGGGC
>VBLN01000150.1:8565-14240 GCA_005878685.1 Deltaproteobacteria bacterium
GCAAGGGGCGGACGGCAGAGCCGACATCGGACAGGTGCTGGCGACGGCAAAGTCAATCGCGACGGCAATGAATGGGTATAAGATTCTCGTCAACAAAAGCACCGTGCCCGTAGGAACTGCGGATGAGGTCCAGAAAGTGATTAGGAGTATCACCTCGCATTCGTTCGCCGTCGTTTCCAATCCGGAGTTTCTGAAGGAAGGAGCGGCGATCGAGGATTTCATGAAGCCGGATCGGGTCGTCCTTGGAGCTCAAGACGCTCAGGCCATTTCGGTGCTAAAGGAGCTCTACGAGCCTTTTGTTCGCACCGGCAATCCTATTCTTGAGATGGATTCCCGCAGCGCGGAGATGAGCAAGTATGCCGCCAATGCCATGCTGGCCACCAAAATCTCCTTTATCAATGAGGTGGCCAATCTGTGCGAGAAGGTGGGCGCAGACATCGGCGAGGTTCGTCGGGCCATCGGGTTGGACCGGCGCATTGGTCCCCACTTTATCTTTCCCGGGGTAGGCTATGGCGGGTCGTGTTTTCCGAAGGATATTCGCGCCATGATCGCGATGGGCGAGCCTAGTCTCGACATGGGGCTGCTGAGAGCCATCGAGGGGGTGAATGAGGGACAAAAGAGGGCGTTGGTGCGTAAGGTCATGCGCCATTTCGGCCAGGAGCTCTCGGGTCGGACTTTTGCGCTGTGGGGGCTTTCTTTCAAGCCGCGCACGGACGATATGAGAGACGCTCCGTCCATTGTCGTAGTGGAATCTCTGCTCAAAGCTGGGGCGGAGATTCAAGCCCACGATCCCGAAGCCATAGAGGAAGCGAGGAAGATCTTCGGCGGCCGCGTACGGTATTATCGCCGCAACTACGACGCCCTGAAGGGCGCGGATGCCCTTCTGATTCTCACGGAATGGAACGAGTTTCGCCGCCCGAACTTTGAGTCCATCAAAGAGCAGCTAAAAAACCCGGTTATTTTCGACGGGCGGAATATCTACGACCCTCAGGAACTCAGGAAGCTGGGATTTATTTACTACTCGATCGGGGGAAGGGATGGCTAGAGTTCTCATCACTGGTGGCGGCGGCTTCATCGGCTCTCATCTGTGCGGGAGTTTTCTTAAGCGCGGGGACGAGGTCGTCTGCATGGACAACTATTCCACCGGTTCCCACGAAAATGTGGCGGGCTTCGCATCTCATCCGAAATTTGCGTTCGTCGACCACAATGTGAGCACCTTTATCGATGTTCAAGGCGCAGTGGATTACGTGCTCCATTTCGCCTCTCCGGCGAGTCCGGTGGATTACCTGGAGCTACCTATCCCAACGCTCAAGGTGGGTTCTCTCGGCACGCACAACGCCTTAGGGCTGGCCAAAGCCAAGAAAGCGACTTTTCTTCTTGCTTCAACCTCAGAGGTTTACGGTGATCCGCTGGTGCGGCCTCAGAGCGAAGACTATTGGGGAAACGTCAATCCGGTGGGACCGCGGGGTGTTTACGACGAAGCCAAGCGTTTCGCCGAAGCGATGACCATGGCCTATCATCGTTTTCACGGCTTGGATACGCGCATCGTTCGGATTTTTAACACCTACGGTCCACGCATGCGAATGCGGGATGGGCGGGTTGTTCCTAATTTTATTACGCAGGCGCTCAAGGGCGAACCTCTGACCGTTTACGGACAGGGCCAACAGACCAGAAGCTTCCAATACATCGATGATCTCATCGAGGGCATCCACCGGCTTTTGGAGTCGGATGAACATTTGCCCGTGAATATCGGGAACCCGCACGAAATGACTATCCTGGAATTCGCGAAAAAGATTATCGAGATCACGCGGTCGAAGAGTTCCATCGTCTACAAGCCGTTACCGCAGGACGATCCTCAGGTTCGTCAGCCGGATATTACCAAAGCAAAAAATCTATTGGGATGGGAACCCAAAGTGTCTCTCGAAGAGGGTCTCCTGCGAACCATCGAATACTTTCGCGACCGCCTCAGGGAGCGAAAGAGATGAGGATTATCGTCACCGGCGGGGCGGGCTTCATCGGATCGCACATCGTCGATGCTTATCTCGCCAAAGGGCATGAGGTTTTCGTGGTTGACGATCTCTCGACCGGGTCGAAAACAAATCTCCATAAGAAAGCCACTCTGTACGTCATTGATCTTGTGGACCCAGCTTTAAGAAAAGTGCTGGCTGAAATCTCGCCAGACGTGGTTAGTCACCATGCGGCACAGATGAATTTGCGCCGCTCCGTAGAGGATCCTCTCTTTGATGCCCGGACTAACATATTAGGCCTGCTGAACGTTCTGGAGGCATGCAAAGGCTTAAAAGTCAAAAAAATACTCTTCGCGTCATCTGGCGGAGCGGTTTACGGCGAGCAAGAAAAGTTCCCTGCGGCGGAAGATCATCCGACACGACCCTTGAGTCCTTATGGAGTGAGCAAAATAACTGGCGAGCACTATCTATACTGCTACCAAAGCGCATTTGGAATTCCCTACACGGCGCTCCGTTATTCCAATGTCTATGGACCGAGGCAAAATTCCGAAGGAGAGGCCGGCGTCGTGGCGATTTTTATCCGTCAGTTGCTTGACGGGAGATCCCCGACGATTAACGGTGACGGGAAGCAGACTCGGGATTACGTTTATGTCGACGACGTGGTGGCGGCAAATGTTGCTGCTCTGGAATCGTCCTTCTCGGGTTCTCTCAACATCGGTACTGGAAAAGAAACGAACGTTCTTACGATCTTCAGCCTGCTGCGAGACGGTTTGGGTGTCGACATCGCTGCTCTTCACGGACCGGCCAAAGTAGGGGAGCAAGAGCGGAGCTGCATTGATGCTTCACGCGCCGGCAGCGCCTTCGGTTGGACAGCCCGCACGCGTTTGGAGGAAGGGCTTCGCGAAACCATTGCTTTTTACCGTCAGGCTGGCCCTGCATGAAGACAGAGCTAATCAGAAACTTTTCGATCATTGCCCATATCGATCACGGGAAATCAACTTTGGCCGACCGCCTGTTGGAATACACGGGCACTGTAAGCGAAAGGGAGCGCACAGATCAGTTCCTCGACAGTATGGATTTGGAAAAGGAGCGGGGAATCACGATCAAGGCGAGCCCCGTTCGGCTCCGATATGTTTCCAAGAGCGGAACGGAATATACGTTAAACCTCATCGACACGCCCGGCCATGTCGATTTCACCTACGAAGTCTCGCGCAGCCTGGCGGCCTGCGAGGGCGCCCTGCTGGTGGTGGACGCTGTCCAGGGAGTCGAAGCCCAGACCGTGGCCAACGTTCACATGGCATTGGACCATAACCTGTCTATTCTTCCGGTCATTAACAAGATTGATCTCCCCAGCGCGGATCCGGAGCGCGTGAAGAAGGAGATCGAGGAGATCATCGGCATCGAGGCTTCAAACGCGATTCTGGCGAGCGCGAAAGAAGGGATCGGAACGGAAGCGATCCTCGAGGGGATTATTAGCTCCTTTCCGCCGCCGCGCGGGGATCCGGCGCGTCCTCTGCGCGCGCTGATCTTCGATAGCTGGTTCGATCCCTACCATGGCGCTGTGGTCATGATCCGAATCTTTGACGGAGTCGTGCGCAAGGGAATGCGCATCCGGATGATATCGAGCGGAACGACTTTCGAAGTGACGCGCCTGGGCATCTTTTCTCCCGGTCCGACCGAGGTCGCTGAGATGGGGCCTGGCGAGGTCGGGTTTCTAATGGCGGGGATCAAGGAGATCCGAGAGACCCGCATCGGCGATACGATGACGTCCGAAGAGGCTCCTGCGACTGAGCCCTTGGCGGGATTCAAAGCGCTGAAGCCAATGGTCTTCAGCGGTCTCTATCCTGCGGATGCAGGTCAATACCAGGCGCTCAGAGACGCACTGGAGAAATTAAGGCTGAATGACTCCTCTTTTACTTTCGAAGCCGAGACCTCTCAGGCATTGGGCTTTGGTTTTCGCTGCGGGTTCCTGGGCCTACTGCATTTGGATATTGTTCGCGAGAGACTAGAGCGCGAATTTGCGTTGAGTCTGATCACGACGGCTCCGACCGTGGTCTATCGAGTCATTACGCGGTCTCGGAAGACGCTCCTTGTTGACAATCCCGCCCAATTACCGGCAGAATTAGAGATAGAAGAGATCGAAGAGCCGATCATCCTGGCCACCATCCATCTCCCCCAAGAATATCTAGGAGCTGTGATGAAGCTGTGCGAGGAGAAACGGGGGACTCAAAAGGAAATCCATTATCTCGGGCCGAAGAGGGTCATGTTGCTCTACGAGTTGCCGCTGAACGAGATCGTCGTGGATTTCTACGATCGGCTGAAGTCAGTAAGCAGGGGTTATGCTTCTATGGATTATGAGGCCGCAGGTTATCGAGCCTCGGACTTGGTCAAACTGGACGTGCGCATTAACGGAGATCCGGTCGATGCGATGTCGATGATCCTCCACAGGGAAAAAGCTTACCCTAAAGGCCGGGATCTGGTCCAACGCATGCGAGAACTCATCCCGCGCCAACTCTTTGAGGTCGTCATCCAGGCCGCCATCGGCAGTCGAGTCATCGCGCGCGAAAGCGTTAAGGCGCTGAGAAAGAACGTCACGGCGAAGTGTTACGGCGGGGATATCACCCGCAAGCGCAAACTGCTCGAGCGACAGAAGGAAGGGAAGAAGAGGATGAAACAGGTCGGCCGCGTCGAGATCCCGCAAGAGGCATTCTTAGCAGCCTTGAAAGTTTAGTCGGACCAAGTCATGTCAGTGAACCCGTTAAAGGAAGATTCCGTGGCCGCGGCGGAAGAAAATAAAAAGGTCAAATCGACATTTCGGGAGTATGTCGAGGCCATCGGCATGGCCTTGCTCTTGGCCCTATTCATCCGGACTTTCATTGTCCAGGCCTTTAAGATTCCCTCAGGCTCCATGATTCCCACGCTCCAAATCGGCGATCATATTTTAGTCAACAAGCTGGCTTACGGGATTCGGGTTCCCTTTTGGGACCACTACCTGGCCCATTTTAAAAGCCCGGAGCGAGGTGATGTGCTGGTTTTCATTTTTCCGGAGGCCCGTTCCAAAGATTTTATCAAACGGGTCATCGGAGTCAGCGGCGACGTCGTGGAGATCCGAGGGAAGAAGATATATGTGAACAATGTACTTCAGGACGATCCTCACGCCCATTTCGAAGGCGACGGAGGGCCGGGGGCAGAACTTCCGATCAGAGACGACTATGGCCCTACGAAAGTTCCGGATCGTCACATCTTCGTCATGGGAGACAACCGAGACCGAAGCTATGACAGCCGCTTTTGGGGTTTTGTTGACCTGGCCGATGTCAAAGGCAAGGCCTTCCTGATTTATTGGTCATGGGATGGGAGTGATCGCTGGGTTCGTTGGGAACGGATCGGCGACCTGATTTATTGAGCTTCAGTAGGCAGACAGAGCCTTTCCCTGATCCGAAATAGATTCACCCTGACAGATGCAAATAGAAAAATACCTGGCATTTCTGCCAAGCTTTCTCCTTCTCTCAGGCTGTGCGACTTTTGAGATCGCTGGAGAGATTCAATCAGGCCGCATGGCCCTAATGAAAGGAGATCCTCAAGAGGCCCTGGCGCATTTCCAGCGCGCGGCACAGTCCGACCCCAACTATATCGCCGGTAACCCCCTCCAGCAGACAGTGTGGACCTACGTGGGACGGGCTTACTATACCATGGGAAAACTACCCGATG
>VBLN01000500.1:0-1830 GCA_005878685.1 Deltaproteobacteria bacterium
AAAAAAATTCGAAATCCGAATGTCGAAATCCGAAAACTTAAAATCCAAATTACAAAATTCCGAACGAGCCGTTTAGACCTTTGTGTTATTTTTGGTCATTTGAATCTGTTTCGAATTTCGGACTTCGTGCTTCGAGCTTTCTTGTGCTTCGTCCTTTGCGCGAATCATTTATCTTTGGCTAGGCCCTCGGCAGCCGGTCGGCGACTGAGCGCGGAATAAAGTCTTCGATTCGGGTCTTCGCTAGCGCCGTTCTCGGAACCTCCACCCGGGCCTCAAAGGGCCGTTGAACCGGCCGGGTAGCGTCGATGATCATCTTGGCGGTCATGATGTTGTCGGTTTGGGAGGGATCGAGCGTGTTCCCCTTGACGTTTTTGATGATGTCCACGTCTTGGTCCGCCTGCACGCGCGTCGCCACCGCCCACATCACTTCTTCTTCGTTATAGATGTTGATGTCCGCATCCACCACGACGACATGCTTGACGAAATCACAGCCTCCCAAGGCAGCCAGGGCAGCCTGCTTGGTCTCACCGTCGATTTTCTTGTCGATGGAAATGTAGCAGTTGAATCGGCAGCAGCCGGAGATGGGAAAATGAACCGCCCTCGTCGTCGGCACGACGCCTCGAATCAGATTGAAGAGGCTGCCCTCTTTCGGAATCCCGCCTAGGACCCAGGTGTCGCGATGGCCGGTGAAGATGTGCTGAAAAATCGCGTCGCGCCGGTGCGTGATTGCCGTGACCTCGATCACCGGACGAAGCCGTTGCGGGCCATAATAACCAGTAAATTCGCCGAAGGGTCCCTCAACCTCCTTGACGTCGGGGAGCACGTGCCCCTCGATGATCATTTCGGCATCCGCCGGCACCAGAAAATCATTCCCCCAAGTCTCTGAGGCTGTCAGTTTCAGCGGCTCGCCCATGATGGCGCCGATGCGGGCATAATCGTCGACGCCAAAAGGAGAGACATTCAAAGCTCCGAGATAGAACGCCGGATGATGGCTGACCACGATCGCAACAGGCGTCGGACGGTTTTTCTCTTCGTTCTTCCGATGGATCTGCCAGTTGTGCCTGGGCGACATATGAATGCCAAGCCGCCTCGGCCCCTTCACCATGTTGCGCAGAAAGGCGACATTGTAAAAGCCGCCCTCGGGATCCTTCATCACCGGCGTCATGTCGATATAAGGGGCAGGGTCCATGGCATGATGGCGCACGACCGGCAGCTCGTACAGATCCGCCTGTTCGCCCCGTTTGATCACTTTCTTGACCGGCGCTTCATCGGTTGGAATCACCACCGGCTGGAGCAGCATCGCCTCCCGTCTTTGGGATCTATCCCTAAGGCCAAGGCGCAGCGGCTTCGTGTGGCGAATACGTTGCTTAGGAGCGGAAAAGAGGATGGCTCGCCCTTGATGTTGCGAGGCCGAGTGAAAAGCAGCAGTGGAAACTTCCGCTCGTTCTCCAAATGCTGGAGGAGGGCGGTCACTTCAAAGTCGGCTGGAGAGATCTCCCGCTCCACCCGCACGAGATCCTGAGGCAGCCGCTCTTCCAGCTCTCGGAGAAAGCTTTGAAGCTTCCTTCCCATTCTATCCAACGCTTTCCTCGTGCGCTCCACCGAGCGCCGCCTCGAGTCCCGCGAGGCGCCCCAAGGCTCGTTGGGTAAAAACCTTGGCCATGCGCTTGCGATACCAGTAATCCAAGTCCGCATTGTCCAACGGATGCGCCGCCTTCGCCACCGCCTCTGAAACCGCCTCAATCAATTCCGTGGTCATTTTCTTGCCTTCTAACAATCGACTGGCCTCCGGCACCAGCTTCGGTGCTGAGGAGACCGCCGTCAATGCGA
>VBLN01000500.1:1845-2811 GCA_005878685.1 Deltaproteobacteria bacterium
CCCCGTCGCCTATATCGAGCGCCGCTGCCACTCCCAGGACCGGAAAATCAAACGATCCCCGGCGGCGAAGCTTCAGATAGATGTTCCGCCATCCCAATGCCTCGCGCGGAATTAGAAGACCCTGAAGCACCTCATCGCTGCGCTTGCTTACATAGTCTATCCCGTCGTCCCGATACAGTTCCGCGAGCTTCACCCGTCGCTCCTCTTGACTCGCGACCAACACCGCCTCGGCGCCCAAACTCATCAACACCGGCGCGGTATCCGAAGAAGAAATCGCCAGGCACTTCGTGCTGCTGGGAGCCACCAAACAAATATCTCCATCCTTCTTCATACAGAACCCCACCGCCTGGCGCCAAAAAAAGGTCTGGTCGTAATAATTGCAGCGTGTGTCGACCAGCACGTTGCCGCCGATTGTGCCCATGTTGCGTAGCTGCGGCGTGGAGACCGACTCCGCGGCATGAGAGAGCGCCGGAAACTTCTTCGAGATCAGGGGATGGCCGGAGACCGCTGTCAGCGTCTCCCCGGCGCCTAGCCAAATTCCGTCTTTGCGCCGACGAATCCCCTTAAGTTCTCGCAGCGCCCTTAGAGAGACCACGTGGCGCGGGGTGAACTGCCCCCGCTTCATCTTGGGATAGACATCCGTCCCACCCGCCACCGCCATCGCGCCGGGACCTAAATCACCAAGCACGCGAACCGCTTCTTTCAGCGACTTGGGTCTTATGTAATTGAAGTCGGGTAGTCGCAACATAAATTATGACTGGTCTTGTTCCCGAAGTCGCCGGCCTGAGAGTTTCTCTCAGGACCGATGCGATACGCCTCTGCTACGCGCGAAAAAAAAACGCCTGATACTTCACGCTCGACAATCGGCCCTTCGAGATACCCCCAGGCCGGCTGAAATGGCACCGAGAGGGGCGAGCCACGATGGGCGACGGCATCGAGCGTACAGTTCCAATGACATGTTCGGTG
>VBLN01000499.1:0-1470 GCA_005878685.1 Deltaproteobacteria bacterium
ATGCCATGATCGGATAGGACTGAGCCGCAGAAATTGTGCCATACGGAATAACCATTTCGTGTGATATCCTGTCTCGATTTTTCATAAGCTGTCGGCCAATGAGGAAGGCGGTCCTGACCCGCGTCAAGGTTTCGGATTTCCGATCCAGGCAAAGGTGCCAGAACTTATTCCCGCCCTGCTTAAGGCGAGCGCTAGCCTAGCGAGGATTACGTTGAATTTAAAAGAATCCAGAACACGCACCGCCTGGGGGTTTCTGTGTAGAATGCATTAAGAGACGTACGTACGAGCGCGTGGGAAGAAGGTGGCTCCAATTTTCAGGTTACTTATGAGCGGGCAAGCGGCCAGGCTCAAGAGATGAAGCGCGTCATGCGCGTCCTCTGAAGTACCGTTTGACAAAAAGAAGCCATTCTTGATATGTGACCGCCAGCCAAAATCAATACCCTGTCTGTCGGCAAGGTGACAAAAGTGGAGCTTCGAAGCCATCCGCTTATGTTCGGTAGAAAGATTCCCAACTAGCCTCCCAGCTGGGTCTGGATAGGCGGAGGAGAAAACAAGCATCCAAAAGGTGAAGTCGGTATCCTCTCTAATGTGAGGCTGTGTACTATCGAACCGCGCGATCGATGCTTTTTATCCATGAAATATGAAGGAAGCGCATACATGGGTGCTCTTTCATTTGATGATCTCTCTTTCTGCTACGGGATTTCCATGCTTTTACGTACCCAGATTGGCCGTCCCATTGAATACATTGGCGGCTTGGATCTCTCCAACACGCTTTAGAGGACGCGACATGTCTCCCCCTCTCAAAAGACCTCCATGCTCGCCTTATTGCTCTCTGCTCTTCACGAAGTTATAACACGCTCCTACGATAGTCCCGAATTGTTTCGTGAAGATACCCTTCTCCGATCAAGCGTCTGGAGTCTGAGGCAAACGACTGCGCCAAGAGGATGAACAAGATCATCCGACAAGAAAATCTTCCGGGGGAACTGGTTGGGCTACCGTTCCCTGATAGGGTGCAATGACGCGGCCTTCAAGCTTCTTATTACGGTCGCTGTTTGGTCGCCCGGCTGCCGCTGCCTCCCCAGACAAAACCCAACCCGATGTTCGCTACGTGATTGCCGTGGGTCCTATTATCCTTAGCAGCTTCGAAGGAATCAAAAAACCATTCATACCGATATCCGAGATTGATAAAGGTTTGATCCGCCACAAAGAGCTTCAGCCCGGCATTTGGTCCAAATGTTCCAGTGACGTCTCGGTCATTCCAAACCACTCCACCGGAGATCCCGAGGTAGGGTACGAGGATGTCCGTAATCCTAAAATTGTAGATTATGAAAGGAGTAGTTGTCGCTAGCCAGGAGTCTGGCCCATCATCCACAAAATTATAATTCACAGCTTGACGGAACCCGAGCTCCCAGCCGGGAGTGAGATAGTATCCATACGAAATATCTCCGGTGAACGCGCCAGTTTTGGAAC
>VBLN01000499.1:1505-3286 GCA_005878685.1 Deltaproteobacteria bacterium
GGCTGAACCGAGAAAACCGCAAGAAAAAGTCCTAGAGCCGTCGTTAAAATCGTCCCTCTCTTAAGTGATTTTATCATCGTCCTGCCTCCCTTCATAATGTATTTTTTGGTAATGGGTCATTAAGGATATCAGAGCATCCAAAGATGGTCGCTGATTGGCTCTTTTTTCCCAGACAAGGTTTTTAAATTAACATCAGCTAACTGTTTGTCAATACCCTGAGATAAACGACTGCGCGCGGAGAATGAACGAGATCATCCGCAAAGGAAATGTTCCAGAGGAATTGATCGACCTCCCCTTCCCCGAAGCCGAGGACGACGATCCGGAGTGTGAGTAATGCTCTGCGACGCTTAACTACCGGAGCCTGCCTTCGGATTAGAATCTAAAATCAGCGGCGATTTCGCGGAATTGTTCGAGTGCGGCTTCGGTCGGGATATTCATGCCTAACCCCGACACGACCGACAAGGCTGAAGACCCAAGTGCCTGATTAGGAGACCAGAGTCGAACTTAACAATGTGCCGATGAGCACGGATGAGTGACTGAGTATTTGGTCCTTGAGACCGACTGGACTCTGGTCGAACGACAGATGGTGGGGAAAAACCATCATCATACAACCCACTGTGGCGAGGTGTACTTGACAATCTTTTCATGAGTGACCCCGACAGGCAAGACAAACGTAACGACGTATTTCATATCGTACTCCTGACCGCGAAGTAGCCGTTTCCTGGTTTATAAACTATGACTTGTTGGTTTAAAACCCATCGTAAGGCCAACAGATATGCTACAAGGGAAACAAGAGTATTGCCGAAGTGTTGGTACCATTCCATTTTAGTGAAGCCCAAGAACCCGGCAACGAACCCAAAAAGGAGTGACAGGGCAAACGTCCGCCAGCTAAAAGCCCACCATACGGCAATAGTATCTTTCCAAGCTATCTTTCCGCCACGTAAACTGAGTATGTCATGAAGATTCATACATCCATCTCCTACTGGTTTTGAACTTGCACACTACTTTCCATTCCTTGAAAGATGGTGCTGGTAGGTTGCCCTTTCAACCGAGAGCCTAGACATAAAACTCTCTTTCCGTAATCAGCCCCTTCTCAATTAGCAGCTTTGCCAGCGCATCCGCCGTGGCTAGCTGGAAACAACAAGTTCGTCAAGGGTGACGGGGCCGCTTTTGTCCAGGGTCGCCATCGTTCCTCCCTACAAGCCCAAATTGTTCTAGTAGACGGTTTGCTGTCTGATCAGCCAAGTGGATTGTTGCCATGTGAGCTAAAGCATCATTACGAGAAAGCCCGTCGCTTTGCATGTTGCGATAATACTTTCACGATTTTCAAGCCCGTCCACGTCTTGGGTTATAGATATTTCGTAGTTCTTACGCATCACAATGGCCGTCTCGGACTTGACCAGAGAATCGAGCCCACGAATCCTAACAAATCCGCTTACCGTCGACGCGATCTGTGCTGTAAGAGAGGAGTCGTTTGGCTTTTGAACTTCTTGTCGGCTATGTCTAAAAAACCTGCGCAGTTCCATGGCCATTCCTCACGTCTGTAACCCTAGCTCTACTTGAAACTTGCTCTCCTCATTTGATCACCTTGTCCGCTCTTGCCAGCACATTCGGCGGGATCGTCAGGCCGATCTGCTTCGCCGCTTTCAGATTGATCACCAGCTCAAATTTTGTTGGCTGCTCTATGGGCAGGTCGGCCGGCTTAGCACCTTTGAGAATCTTGTCCACGAAGTAGGCCGGGCGCCTGTAACTCTCAACATCACTGGCAGAATAGGACATGA
>VBLN01000122.1:0-3772 GCA_005878685.1 Deltaproteobacteria bacterium
AAAGTAGCCAATCGCTAGTCCGAAAATGACTGCAACAAATAGCACCAACATATATCTTTACTCCTTTCTATCGTCTATGGCCGACTGGTTTAAAGCCGCTTTACCTGGTTGATCTTGATCTTTATCCTGCTTAGGCTCACTGCCTCCCGTTCGTGCCTCGTCGTGTGACGGTCGATTCTCCGAGACATTTTTTTGTCCGCCGTTGTTATAAAAATCCTTAAGGATGACTCCTTGCGGATCCTTCTCGAGGACGCGGGCGATCAGTGCATCGCAGTTGACGTCCTCTGCCAACCCGAGGTCTCTAGGTTGGAGGGGACTGAGGGCGAGCATGACGAAAACATTGAAGATCTTGGCAAGCACCGAGTCAGTTCCGGTCTTGATCGGGTCCGGAAAGGCCGAGATATTCTTGAGGGGTCCGTTCACACGGATAAACGAACGAAGGCTAAACGGGCTGAAATCTTTCGGGACTGGCGTCAAGAGGATATCGAGCTTCTCGTCCCGAAGGTCGATCTTCCCCTCGCCGGAAATGACGGAATTGGCGGTATCGAATACCAGGGTTTGAACGCCCATCTGTCCATCCGTTCCCTGGACATCTACCAACGCGCAGCGGATGGGGATAGGCTTGTCGCCGCTGACCAGCACGCCCAGCGCGCGAGCGACGTTGAGTCCGGCTAGCCGCGTGAGAAGCTCGCTGATCTCCCCGCCGGACATCATCAGGAAAATATTGCCCGAGGCGTTCGCCATCAGCGCGCGAAAGGAGTCACCGGTCCCCGAAAGAGCGACTCGGCCCCCGATAGGGCCGATGGTTTTTTGAGCGAATGTGCTCTTGACGAATCGCTTCAGGTCCAGCTGCCGGAGCCGGGCATCGATATTGACCTTAGGAGGCTGTTTCGACCCTTCGAATGTGCTGTAGATTTCGACGCGACCATTGGCAACGCCGAAGGCGGCTGGTGCAAAGCTCAGGGTGCCATCGTTCAAGCTCAACTTCGCGTCGAGGTTGTCTATGGGAAGGTTCGGCGCGAGAATCTGCTTGGCGCGCAACCGAACATCTGCGTCCATAACTCTCAGACGCTCCAGATCGTAGCGTTGATCAGGAAATAGCCGGTCGTTTTCCTTTTCGGCGGCGGCCTTTTGTTCTTCCTCGGAAGCTTTCTCGCTTTCGTTGGTTCCTGGTTTCCCGCCGATGAATCCGGCCAAATCCTTGAAGTCGAGCATGTTGGAGACAAGATCAGCCTTCATGGCCAGGCGCTCACGTCCTGTGTCAACGTGGATGTTGCCGGACAGATCGCTATTGCCCACCCGTCCGGAAAAGTTTGAAAATGACCAGACGTCGCCTTCGTGTTTCAGACGCCCTTTGAGACCGTAAGGCGGCGTCGATGGGAAGACTAGGCGGATCAGCGGAAAGAGATTCGCCATATCGTCTCCTTGGATATCGAGCGTGACGCTCTCTCCTTTCATCTGTAATGGCTCTGTGAGATTGCCATTAACTTTGGCTTTGAGTTCTCCGACCCCCAGGTTGATCCGCAGAGGGTAGGGCTCCTCAGAACTCCTCAGGTTTTGGTAAGAACCTCCGTCCAACGACAAAGTCATTGGCTGTTTCTGATAGGTGCCTTCCGCTCTCAGTTTGACCGGCTCCTCCAGAAATCCTTCAGCTTCCGCCCGAGTGAGCTTTAGATCGATCTGGGCATTGGTTTCCTGATTATCAAAGAGGAACGTGCCATCCTTTATGATGAGTTTTTCGATGACCGGAAATTCGGTGCGCTTCTCGGGTACGACCGGCTCTGTCACAGCAGGAGCCGCGCGAAACTCCCAGTTTGCCGAGCCCTCAGCATTTTTTTCGAGAATAACCTTGGGTTCGGAAATAGTTACGGTGGGGAGGACCAAACGCCTCTTCAGCAGTTGCCAAAGATCTATCTCAACATCGAGCAGTCCGACTTCCACCATCTGCGGATGCTTGCTCCACGAAGCGTTCGCGAATTGTATCTGGTTGGCGCGGACTCTGGAGACCCAACCCAGATCTACTTTGAGATCGCCGTTGATAATAAGCTGGCGTCCCGTGGCCTTGCTGACTCCGGCTGATACGTACCTTTTAGCCTTGTTCGAATCTAAAGTTGCGATGAAGACCCCAGCCGCGATGGCGATAATGCCAAAAATAGAACCCAGCCAGATCAAAGCACGACGTTTTCGTTTGGTCATATGTGCGCGACCTCCTTACGTCTGCTAGTTATGGATGTCTAGGGGTACCAACTATTGCATGCAAGAGTCATACCGAGATGAAATTTACTTAGAGTTCGGTAAAATGGCTCAATTCACGAGGTGAAGGAAAAGAGGACCTGAAGAAGGGAAAAGGGTACAGGCTGCTTTTTTCGCAGCCGTCACAAACTTGCCCTACTTTCGTTCCGTTAACTTCGGCTGGGTCCCTCGATCCCGTCACATCCTTGCTCGCACACCGTCCTGACACTCTTCCCTAGCCGGCTTTTTTCCGTTGGGGCTGAAGAAAAGAAAATTAGGAATCGACTCGCCTGACACATTCGCAAGGCGTATAAGCAGTGGCAAACAAAAAAATCACTGGCATGAATAGGAAAGTCGTGAATACCGGACGGGTAATTTTTCTACTCGTCGTTGCTCTATTACCATTAGCAATTTCAGGGTGTGCCTCAATGTCCCAAGATCGGAATACTGTTCTAATACGTGAGCCGGGGAACAGAACTTATAACCCGCCGGTGAATATATCCACGTCTGCCAAAGAACTGTGGGAATATGGCCGTTCTTAGTGAAAATGTGTACACCGATGGTTGGAAAGAGGCGACACTTACACCAACGGAACAGGCGTCAAGCACCACCCAATTGCCCGATACCACACCCGAAGCCTACTCAAAAGCTTGCACGCCGATTATGCAATCACCGCAGGAAATCTCATGTATCAAGTCAAACCCGTTGGTTCCATCAAAAAAGCTTCCCCTTGACGCTCACGCGGCGCCGTACTAAGTACCCATTCAAGATGGCAACTTTTTATAAAGTGCTTGCGCTTCTTGGAGCCGCCTTTGCGCTATCCGTTGGCTCCGGCCAAGAGAGCTGGGGCCAATCGCAAACGCTTACGGCATTTTATACCGCCCCGGTCGTCTCCATGGCCCCCATGTGGATCGCCAAGGAGGCGGGTTTCTTCAAGAAGCAGGGGCTCGACGTTAGACTCGTCTTTATTCCCTCCGGTCCGACCGGGACGACCGCGATTCTTGCGGGGGAGGCGGACGTGGGGATCATCGGCGGATTTGCCCCGACGCGGGCGTTTGTCGGTGGGGCCAAAAATCTGGTCATCATCGGCCAATGCAGGAACTTCATACTTGGGGCCATCGTCGGCAAGAAGGAGATCGCGAGCGTCCAGGATCTCAAGGGGAAACGGCTGGGCATCGACCGGATCGGCTCGAATCCGGACATGTACACTCAAGCCGCCCTGTCCCGCTTCCAGATGGATCCATTGCGGGACCTGCAATACATTCAGCTCGGGAATATTGGCCAGGGTATCCCAGCTCTAAAGGCGGGAACCATCGACGCTCTCACCACGGCCCCACCTGACGATCTTTTCGCTCAGAGACTGGGCTTCAAAGTGATCCTGGACATCACGGCGATGAAGATTCCCTTTGCGGCGACGGTTCTCGCCTCCAGCCGGAATACCACGGCGCGCAAACAGCCGGAGCTGACGAAGTTCATGCATGCCTACGCCGAAGCGGTTCACTACTTTATAACGAACCGGGAAGGGGCGACCCATATCATC
>VBLN01000122.1:3785-9420 GCA_005878685.1 Deltaproteobacteria bacterium
CAGAGAAGTGATCAACTATTCGATCGACGCCGAGTCGAAGATCATTGAAAAAACTCTCCGGGTAGATCCTCGGGGGCTTGAACCCATTCTTGGACTGATCGCCAAAACGGTCCCGCAGGCCGCTTCGGTCAAGCCGGAAGATTTTTACGACCCGCGCTTCTTCACGGAACTCAAGGACAGCGGGTTTCTCAAACGGTTGTGGGGAGAGAGCTGAAGAAAAGGCCGAAGTATGGAATAGTCATTTCGACAACTGAGGTTAGGCCCGAGAATCTTTTCTGAACCGCAAACAGCGATGGATCTAAAATTCAGATGGCCCTGGGCTTCCGACTCTGGTCTTTTTTCTTGACAGGCATCACAAACTTGCCCTTATTTTACGCTCCAATAACTTCGGCTGGGTCTTTCGACTCGCCCGGAGAATAAGCCGCGCTCGGAGGAAAAGTGGGGTCCAAGCAAGTTTCACAAGTCGGACGGCCGTTTTTCACTCCTATTCATCGATTCCAATATCAAGCCGCTTCGTTATGGCGGCGGCTTCGCCGGGGCGCCTTGCAATGCCTTTTGCATCGCCTCCATTTCGGCACCAAAAGTGCGCCAATCGCCTTTGCTCAACGCTTCGAATGCTGGACGGTAACGGTTGAGGGCTTCTGAGCTGGAGCCCGGGGGTGGAGGTTGGGTTCCTCCAGCTCCGGGCGTTGGCGCGGATGTCGACGTGACAACGGCCGGCTTCCTTCCCTCCTGGGTGAATAGCGCGGCGAGCAAACTGTCAACATCCTGAGCCATGACGACACGATCTCCGGTGGAGGCGATCAGGCGCTTTAGTTCCGGCAACTGGCGGCTTTCGGCGCTCAAGTACAAGGGCTCGACATACAGCAAGGTGTCTTCGATCGGAATCGCCAGCAGATTACCCCGGATGACGCGCGAGCCCGTCTGGTTCCAAAGAGAAAGCTGCTGGGAGATCGTCGTATCCTGATCGATGCGGGCCTCAATCTGTGCCGGACCGTAAATGAGTTTCTCCTTCGAAAAGGCAAACTCGATCACCTTGCCGTAGTTGGCGCCGTCGCAACGAGCGGCCAGCCAGGCGATCATGTTGTCGCGATTGTTGGGCACCATCGGCAGCATCAAAATAAACTCCTCACGGGTCTCCCCCGGCAATCGCATAATGGTGTAATAGGGCTGCATCGTGCCACTTTGCCCTTTGTGGCTCTCCCTAGGAAAGTTCCACAGATCTTCTTTGTTGTAGAATACCTCCGGATCCTTCATGTGATAGGTCCCGTACACGCTGGCTTGGAGAATAAAAAGATCTTCCGGGTAACGGATGTGCTTGCGTAACGACGCCGGCATCGAATCCATGGGCTGAAATAGCGTCGGAAAGATGCGCTGGTAAGTGAGCACGATCGGATCTTTCGGGTCAGCAATATAAAAAATCGGATTGCCATCGTAGGCATCAACCGCTATCTTCACGGAGTTGCGTATATAATTGGTACCGTCAGCCTGGCGCTGTTGCGAGTACGGGAGCGAGTCGCTGACGGTGTAGGCATCCTGCAACCAGATCATGCGCCCTTCGTTCACGACGAGATAAGGATCGCGGTCGAGACGGAGGAAAGGCGCGATACGTCGGATGCGGTCCTGAATCAGGCGGCGAAAGAGAATCTTGCTCGCCGGGGTTACGTTGTCACTGATGAGCAGCTTTAGGTCGCCGAAGTACCAGGCAAATAAGGCGCGCGTCCACAGACTGCGCAAGGACACGCCGTCGCGGCCTTCATAGACGTTGTAGACATTTTCCTGACCCTTGGCGTAATCAAATTCTTTGGTGCCGCCGCCGACCACCACATAATTGCGGGTCTCCTCGCCGAAGTAGATCTCCGGGCGGTCGATCTTCAGCTCCGGCGGACCCTCAGGGGGAATATCTTTGACGTAAAAGACCGGTAGCCCTTCCTCATCGAAGCGATTCACCGGGTTCATGGCGATACCGTTGCCGTGGGTAAACTTGAAGCGCTGATTGATCCAGGTTTGCGCGTCTGCCGGCAGTTTCGACTGATTCAGCTCTCGGGCGGACAGCAAGACTTGCCGGTAGCTCCCATCGATGGTGTAACGATCAACATCGATGTCATGGAAGTCGTAGTAGAGACGAAGCTCCTGCAATTGCCGGTAGGTATCCAATAGCGGGCGGGGATCCCACCAGCGAATGTTTTGGATCGTCGCTTGGTTTGCGGCGATCACCGCCGGCGTAAGCTTCCCCTTTGCCGGGAACGGCGCGCTGGTGATCCGATCGAGGTCAAAACCATATCGCGTAAGCGCGATGTTGTCGGCGATGTAGCGCGACTCCAGCTTTAACTCGTCCGGCTTGACCCAAAAGCTTTGAAACAAACTTGGTACGATCGTTTCTATAATCAACACAGCGAAGACCAGGGCTACCCCTGCAACGGGTAGGCGGATACCGGCAAGCCAAACGTTGTAAGCGGAAAGGGCTGCCGCTATAAGTGATGCGCCCACAAGAGCCATTAACAACGGCAACCGAAGATGGACGTCGGTATAGGCTGCACCGAAGACAATCCCATTATTGCTGGTCATCAAGTCATAACGCTGCAGAATATAACCCGCCCCTTTTATGAGAAGAAATACCGCGAGTAAACCGGACAGGTGTCTGATTGCCCCTGGGCTCAGCGTGGGAAACTCCCCCGGGCGATTCGAGATGTCGCCACGTATCCAGTAGATGATCCCTGCCATTACGGCGGCCAAAAAGATAATCAAAAGTCCCCAACCCTGCACCAACTCGTAAACGGGAAGGGAAAAAATATAAAATCCCAGGTCGTATCCAAATAAAGGGTCGGGACGTCCAAAAGGGGCGGCATACAGCCACTTGAGGATTGTCTCCCAGTTACCCATTTGTGCGAAACCAATGAACAAGCCGAGCAATCCGGCAACCGCCGGAATGATCAGCCGCCATGGTAAATTGTCCAGGGAAAATTCAATGACCTCGGGTAACCCTTCCGTGCCGCGACCAACAACCCTGAAGCCGCGCGGTCGGTGCGATCCCGCCGACTTAGTTCTCGCAGCGATGAACCCGTTGAGCAGAAGTATTGCGGTCGAGAGTCCAGCCGCGATGACAAAGACAGTAAGCTGCGTGAGCCAAGTGGTCGTGAAGACAGATCTGAATCCCAGTGCGCTAAACCATAGCAGGTCGACGAAGAAGCGGCTGAATATGACGAATGGCACGAGGATCACTATGATTGACGCCGCAAGTATGAGAGAGCCTTTTTTCATCATTGAATATCTCCTTCGGTTCCGAGTCTAGGTATACAGAACAATGAACGAAGAGGGAAGCGGAAGAAATAAGGGTCAGCTCTTGGACCATGAGATTTGCCGCAGATTCCACAGATGCCGAAATGACTCAATTGAAGGCACCAACACTAGGGTTTTTCAATACCCTGTTGGATCTTGAATCGCATCTCTGACAGCCTGAACCGACAATCTTTCCTCAACCCCTAGCGGCGATGAATCTAAAACTCAGGGTGGCCGAGGGCTTCCGACTCTGGCCTTTTTTCTTGACAGCCATCACAAACTTGCCTTATTTTACCCACCACTAACTAGGCCGGTTCCTCGATCCCGTTACATCTTTGATCTGCACACCATTTCCAGGGACTGGTTTTGCCCGGCGCCTTTCTCGACTATTCGTAGTGGTGAAAGAGGTAAACGATGGCTAAAAATCCTGTCTTAATTGTTCATGGATGGAGCGATAACTACAAGTCGTTCATTCCATTGAAACAGTGGCTCGAAAACAACGGCTACCTGACACAAGATGTTTTCTTTGGGAACTACGAGTCTATGGAGGACAATGTGACCTTCGATGACTTAGCCGACGGGTTGCAAACGCGTTTCAAGGAAATGATAGACAAGCAACAGCTGCCGCCGTTAAACCCGTTCTCACTTGACGTCATTGTACACTCGACCGGGGGGCTAGTCATAAGGCACTGGCTGCATCACTACTTGGTGGACGAGTGCAAAGGCGATCTAAGCCGATGCCCGATCCAGCGGCTTATTATGCTGGCGCCGGCCAACTTTGGCTCCCGCCTGGCGGCACAGGGGAAGTCGGGATTAGCCAAGCTCTTTAAGGGCGGAATGGCACACGGGTTTGAGACCGGACGATTGATTTTAGAGGGACTGGAACTGGGGAGTCCAATCACTTGGCAGATTGCAGAGCAAGATCTTTTCTCGCAGAGAAAGATTTATCGCAGCGTTAAGAATCAAGGTCCCTACGTCTTCATTTTTTCTGGCACGCACACATACGGGGAATTGAAGGGTTTCGTCGCGCCCGGCGCGAATGAGGATGGTTCGGACGGCACGGTACGAGCTTCCGCCGCATGCCTTAATAGCATTAGGATATCAGCCGACTATGAAGATACCGGTAATCCTCGCGCGAAGGCGGATATTGGAAATTACGAACCCTTTGCCTTCGCGCTCGTTCCGGGAAAGAATCACACTGAAATCGTGCCGTCAGATCCTGCAGACGGCGCGCATCCCAGCGTTCAACGGATTCTACAGTGCCTTAACGTGAACTCCGACGCACAGTACGAAACTCTTCGAAACGAATTCGAACATGATAATGGCACGTTCTACGCCAATGAAGCGAAAAAGCCCGATGACGAGCGCGTGCACAAATTCCAACAGTTTCTGGTTCGCATCCGTGACGACATGGGAAATGACGTCTATGATTATCAATTGGACTTCCATGTTGTAGATGCCACGATTACAAAGAGCGTCTGGGACGTCAGAGACAAAAGCACCTTCGCTCCTCTCAAACAATACCAGGATCTGACCCAGTTTCTTCAAGACAACGTCATCGCGCATATTTACAAGCATAGCGTGAATCAGGCCTATCGGACATTCTTCATCAACCTCGACAAACTCAACGAGCTAAAGAGCAAATTCCCGGCTGGAAATGCCAAGCCCCTTATAGGCATGAATGTCGATGCGATGGGCCCGACCAATGATCTAGCGTACGATACTGACAAGCTGCGTTATATGCCGGTAGAAATTCCAATTCCGGATGGTCGAGGAGGAAGTTTGGATTTTTTCAAAGCCAACACGTCTACAATGGTGGAAATCACGCTCCAACGTGTACCGAGTTTGAAGATTGTGGACATTGTCTGGTGAAGAGAGATCACTTTGGCTGGGTCTTTCGATCCCGTCACACCTTTGCTCGCACACCATCGCCCGGACTGGGTTTACTCGCAGCCGGGCTTTTTGTGACTGGCGCGGTCTGAACTCAACAATACCTGGCAAATAGCGCTTCTAAGATCGGGATTCGTGCTGCTGGCTCTGGCCATGGAAGGGAAAACGGTGTTGTGGTATTGATACACAATGGCTACGAAGACTAAAAAGAAAAGTATGCTCGGCCGATCGATCTGCGCACTCATCGTCGCCGCGCTTGTTTCCATCTTGTTCCACTCCTTCGCGCATGCTCAAACCAAACGGATCGCCGCCGACTATAGCGCCATCAGCGCCACGCAAACGGGTTTTTACCTCGCCAAGGATGCTAAGATTTTTGAAAAACACGAGCTTTACGTCGATCCAGTTTACGTTGCTGGCGGCAGTCGTATGGCACAGGCAATCATTGCCGGAGAGTTCACGCTGGCTT
>VBLN01000501.1:0-2420 GCA_005878685.1 Deltaproteobacteria bacterium
CGGTGGCTCTAACCAGCTGAGCTATGGGCCCGTACTGGTAATACAGAGTTATGAGTGCTGAGTTATGAGCTCGAAGAACCGACCTCTAAACTCATAACTCCAAACTCGAACTTAACTCTCCACAAAGCTCTTGAGCCTCTTGCTGCGGCTCGGATGTCTCAGCTTACGCAGGGCTTTGGCCTCGATCTGGCGGATGCGCTCGCGAGTGACGGTGAACTTTTGCCCGACCTCCTCAAGAGTATGATCCGATCTCTCACCGATCCCAAAGCGCATCCTGAGGACTTGTTCTTCGCGCGGCGTCAGAGTCGCCAACACCTTTTTGGTCTGCTCTTGCAGGTTGATGTTAACGACGGCATCGGAGGGAGTAATGATTCTCTTGTCCTCGATAAAATCGCCTAAATGACTGTCTTCTTCCTCTCCCACTGGGGTCTCGAGGGAGATTGGCTCCTTGGCAATCTTTAGAACCTTGCGCACTTTATCTAGCGGAATCTCCATCTTCTCAGCGATCTCCTCCGGAGTCGGCTCTCGGCCAATCTCCTGAACCAGATAGCGCGAGGTCCGGATCAATTTGTTGATGGTCTCGATCATGTGGACGGGAATACGGATGGTCCGTGCCTGATCCGCAATCGCCCGCGTAATCGCTTGCCGGATCCACCAAGTCGCGTAGGTAGAAAACTTGTAACCCCGCTGGTACTCGAACTTGTCCACCGCTTTCATCAGGCCAATGTTTCCTTCCTGGATCAGATCCAGAAACTGGAGGCCGCGGTTCGTGTATTTTTTTGCAATGCTGACGACCAGACGCAGATTGGCCTCGATCAGCTCCTTCTTGGCCAAATTGGCCTTGGTCTCTCCTTCGATGATCGACTGGACTCGGCGCCGGATCTCTTCTGCCGGCATTTCCAACTCTTTTTCGATCCGCCGGACTTCTCGCCTCGCGCTTCTGATGTCGTCGGCCATTCTTTGGATCGCCTCATGTCCCATGCGGAGAGACCCCACGGCCCGCTGCCAGTCCTTCCCCCGCCCGTTTCGAAATCCGAGCCCCGCCTGTCCCAGAGCCGTATCTGATCCATGGCCTTCTTGAGCCCGCCAACGATCGCCTCTGTCTGCCTGCGGTTGAGCTGCAAGGCGTTCAAGGCGTTGAAGATTTTTTCCTGCTGTTTGACAAGGGACTCCTGCAGAGCCTTGCGCCTCTCGACGGAAATCCGCTTCCCTGCAAGTTTCCTTTTGATCTTCTCCCGGTCGGTCGTCAGACGGCGCAACTTGGAGATCTGGTCCATGAGTCTCTTTTCGTGCAGCGCTTCGTCCACAAGGTCATCCAACTCTTCATCCCCATCTTCGATGATCTCGCGCACGCGTATTTCGTGCCGCGAAAGCTTCTCGCCTATCTCCAGGACATAGTTGAGCGCCAAGGGACTAGAGAGAACCTCTTCGAGAACCCGTTTCTCGCCCTCCTCGATTTTTTTGGCGATCTCAACTTCACCTTCGCGGCTTCTTTCCCGCGACATCCCCCTCCGCCTCGATTTCAACCTCTTTATCCTCCTCTTCCTCCTCCGCAAGTTCCTCGGCCTGACCGCCCAGCGTGACCCGTTGGTTGGAATCAATGACCTCGATGTCCATCTCGCCAAAGATGGACATGACATCGTCAATCTGATCCGGCGAGACGATATCAGCCGGAAGCATATCGTTGACCTCGTCGTAGGTAAGGTAGCCCTTTTCCTTGGCGAGGTCGATTAGCTTTTTGACCTCTTTGATCTCTTTCTTTTCGCCCGGAACAGGCGAGCCTGGAGCTTCCCTGGCAGCCCTTAAGGAATCAATCTCTTTTGGACGATCCTTTGGCGGTCGAGCTGTCGTTCTTTTTGTACGACGTCCTGCCATTCCAGCATCCTTTCTCTTTTAGCCTTCTCATCCTTTTTTTCTTCAGCCATACGAATAGCCAGAAGCAGATCCTTCTCACGCACCCTTAGGTGCTGCCGGCGAAGATGCGCGAGACAATCCGTCATCATCTTCTCACTTTCCTCCTCGGGAATATTCTCCCCCTCCAGTACCAAAGCCGCAATCTGAGACGCCCGATCAGGGGAAAGCCCTTGGGCTAGCCGCGCCCCATCTCCCTTCCCCGATTCCCTCCATTGCGAAATAATTCTCTCAAGAAGCTCTTTCCATTCGGGATCGACGAACAGCTCCACATCCCCCGCTTCATGAATGAGCCGAATCATCTGAGGAAAACGGAGCAGCAGGCTCACCAGCGTTCGTTCCGCGATGCCCTCCCCGGATTCTCTTGGAGGTGCAGCCGGAATAGGCGAGGCGCTTGGGTTCCCTGACGGACGCGAAGAGCGATGCAGGAGCTCCTCTCGGATGCCCAGAAGGTCAACGGTGCGGCGAACCAAGAGATCCACTCCAAACGGATTGTGGACCTTGCTCAG
>VBLN01000501.1:2456-3751 GCA_005878685.1 Deltaproteobacteria bacterium
TAACTGCCCCTCCAGCCAAAAGAAAAAGTAATCGGCCAATGGAATCGCTTGATCGATCAGCGCCTCCAAAGCGTCTTTCCCCTTGGACCGGACGAAGGTATCCGGATCCTCTCCCTTGGGCAAAAAGGCCGCGCGCCCAAGCAACCCTCCCTCGACGAAGATCTCAAAGCTCCTAGCGGCCGCCTTTCTCCCAGCTTCGTCGCCATCGAACAGAGCGATGATGTTCCGTGTATAGCGCCCCAGGATGCGCACCTGATCCGGCGTGAGGGCCGTACCCAAAGTAGCCACGGTGTAAGAAATACCGAACTGCGACAATGCAATCACATCGAGATATCCCTCGACCACAACCACACGATCCTTTTCCCGAATCGCCTCTTTGGCTTGAAAGAGGCCATAGAGGTTGCCGCCTTTACGAAAAAGAGGCGTTTCAGCGGAATTGAGATATTTCGGCAGGCCGTCGCCGATGACCCGATCCTCAAATCCAACGATCCTGCCCGCCGGATTGACAATAGGAAAAATCAGACGGTCGAGAAATTTTTCGCCGTAGCGTTGTGATCCCCTATCCGTAATGAGTCCCAAGCGCACCGCGTGACTCAAGGAGAGTCCTTCGCGCTTGAGGAAACTCGCCAATCCCTGCCCAGCGGGAGATGCGTAGCCCAGAAGGAAGCGCCGTCCCATCCGCTCCTCGACTCCTCTATGCTTGAGATAGTCGAGCGCCCTCTTGCTCTCTGGCCGACCAAAGAGCGCCTCGTGGAAGTAGGCGGCTGCTTTTTCATTGAGGCGATAGAGCGGCTCCCTCTCCTCCGCGCCGCCTTTAGCCCCCGGGCGATCGGAGCGCTCCACGGCGATTCCGTAACGCCTCGCTACCCGTTCCACTGCCTCTGGAAACGTCAGGTGCTCATGCTGCATTAAAAAATGAAACACACTGCCGCCGACGCCACAGCCGAAACAGTGAAAAATGCCCTTTTCTTCGTTTACCGTGAAGGACGGGGTCTTCTCCGCGTGAAAGGGACACAGGCCGAGATAATTGCGACCCGCCTTCTTTAAGGTGAGGTAATCCGAGATGACCTCTACAATCGAAGCCCGCTCGCGAATTTCGACGATCTTGCCCTCTTGGATCACGACGATGACCTCAAAGAACACCTGTACTCTGTCGGCGGTGTTCCCTTATCTCCCCCGGCTTCAGCAGATCGGCCTTCGCTACATCGACAAGTTTACGCCCAAAGTGGCGCAGGGGAGAGACAAGGTGGGACTTATTCATGCCCTCTTTCAACTGCTGGGGCATCCAAGGAGAT
>VBLN01000123.1:0-6749 GCA_005878685.1 Deltaproteobacteria bacterium
AACCTCGCGCGTCGCGCCTACCCTGTTGGCCGGCCCGGTCGGCTTCCCGAACCGCTCGGGATCCCGATCGGCCCGGTAAAGGCGCTCGCCTGGAAGATACCGCACGCCGACGACGCGCAGCGGATCCTGTTCATCGAAAATGAGCTCTGTGACATGGCTGCGGGTGCGTATCTCCAGTCGGCCGGTAGCCTTCGCCGTGTTGATGCGCTCCCGCGTTCCGGCTCGATGCCCTCTCTCGTCGATCGCCATGGGAATCGCGATGAGCCCGGCGCCATGCCGCTCGACAACCCGGACATCGTTGGGATCGAATTTCGCTCGGAGATGCTCCTCGCCAAAGAAAGGCCGGTCCCAGAAATGGATCGGAAGACGTTCGCGATGAGATGCCGCGGCCTCGAGCGCGATCTCGCCGATGGATAGATCGCGGTGATGGATCGCTTCGCCGGCCAGATCGATCACGTCCGCAAACTGAGTCGGTAGCCACCCCTCGGTGCCGTGCCCGCCGGAGCCGTCGCGATAGAGACAGTTCTCGACTCGCGCGAAGTACTTGGTCATCTCTCCAGGCGCCCAACTCGCGTCGCCCGTGGCGTCGCGGATCGTCTGCCAATCGCTGTCGTGCGGCCGGATGATGATCATCGCGTAATGCGCCGTGCAGCCGCCGAGCGTGCGGGCGCGCGGATAGTAGACGCCCCGGCGCTCGGCTTCGTACTTCGGATCTTGCTGCTGGCGCGACTCGTCCGAGTAATGCCGGACGTAGTGATCGAGACGCATCGCCTCGTCCTCGGTGGCGAGACCATGGAGCACCGGGACCTGATAGTTCCAGGGCTCTTCCTCGCCTCCGGCCTCCAGCAGCAACACCTTGCGTCCCGCCTCGGCTAGGCGCGCCGCGACCGTGCCGCCGCCGGCGCCTGAACCGACGACGATATATTCATAGTCACCCTCCCCCACAACCGCGGGCGCACGGACCGCTGATGAGGATGTCTCCTGCTTCCCGCCTTGGCGGAACATCGACGCGCAGCCGTTGGCCAGCGCCGCAATTCCGGCGGCGGATGCCGCCAAGAGACGATGGAAGCGCCGCCGCGTGATGCCGGCTTTTTTTTCTCCGCTCGGTTCCTCGGGATTCATGGCTGGTCCTTTCAAAAAGTCTTCAGGAACTCGATCAGAGCGCGCTTGTCCTCGTCGCCGAGGCCGGGCTCTTCCTTGAACATGCTCGTGCCGAAGTAGTGGCCGCGATTGACGATGAAGTCCGGACATTTGTTGAGCTCCAGCAGCGGATCGACGAGATCCGCGAAAACCTTGCGCGCCTCGTCGTCGGTCGCGTTCACCGGCAGCGACTTGAGGTCGTGCTTGGCCTTGAGCAAGAGATCGAGGACTTTTTTGTCGTGCCTGAGCCGCTCCGCCGGGTCCGAACTCTCGGCTAAAATATTTAAGTTGGCGAGGAGATTGATCGGCGTTCCCGTGGGGATCGGCCCGATCTGGACGCCGCCGTCGCGGAAAATCCACGGGAACCAGCGCTCGAGCGGGTCGCGCAGTTTCTGCAGCTCGTCGGGCAAATAGCCCCGCGCGACTCGGATATACGTGGTCGTCGTCGTTCGGTCCATGCGGCCGGGAACCTTGTCGCCGAGAAGCAAATCCTTGTCGCGTTTCTCGGGCCAGAGCATCTTTTCGATCGAGTCCTCGAACGACTTCATGCGCGCCTCGACCGAAGGGCTCGGATCGAAGCGGCCCACGGTGTTGTTCAGCAGGAACGGCGCCGTGGACCAAAGGCTGATCAACGATGCCGGCCGCGTGTAGCCGCGCCCGCCCGCCGGCATCTTGTACGGCATGGGCTTTCCGGTCACGGGATGATACACGGTGATCTCTCCGACCGAGGGCAGGTCCTTGTACGATTGCGAGGAAAAATTGTCCCAGATGTCACCGGCGATCGCGTTGGTCGCGAGCGGGCTGCACGCGTTGGTTTCGAGCAAGGTCACCGGCACGCGCAGCTCGGTGGAGAGAAAATTATTTTCCAGAAAGTCGTCGGCCATGACGACCTCGCGCATCTGCTTCTTGAATGCATCGCTCTTAGTCCACTCCCAATAGCGCTTCCAGCAATCGAGATAGCCGGCGCCGTTGCAGCCCGCGGGATCGACACCCACGGCCGGCGTCGGGATCTTGCTCGAATGGCAGCGCGCGCAGCGCTCGCCGAAAATTTCCTTGCCGCGGGTGAGCTGCGCGATATTTTTGGTGAGATAGGCCTCGCCGCCCGGAGCGTCTTTCAGCTTCTGCGGCGTGGCCGTCTTCAGGAAGAAGAGCGCCATATTGGGTGTTTGCGCCTCGGTCGCTTCCCAGTAGGTCGAGTTCTGCCGCGCGACTTTGATTTCGATCGGCGTCGTCGGCTTGCCGCCGACGAGCGCGTTGAAATGCAGCAACCACTCTTCGCTGAAGAGACCGATGTTGAGATAGACGCGGTTCAGCGCGCCCAATCCGCCCACCGAATCGGCGCCGTCCTTCAAGACGCGCGGCGCCCAGACGGTGGCGGGCGGCTGAAAAAATTGCGCCAGCCAATGGTCCGGCGGAACGTAGTTGTTGAACTGCTTGTTGTCGAGGCTCCCGCCCGCCAGCGTCTCCTTGCCCCAGCGCTTGGCGTTCTCCAAGCGCGCGCCGAGGCTGTAGACCGCGTTCATCGTGCGCGGGTTGTTGATGTTGTCGGTGGAGACGAGCGAGGTGTCGAGCGCACCCGGCCGAGAGGTATGGAACAATTGATAGACGAAGCTCGTCGGGTCCGCCTCCCAGACGAAGATGCGGTCGACCCAGAAATACTGCGCGCCGACGTTCGAGCTCAAATTCTCCCATTTGGGATTTTCCGGATCCGCCGGCGGCTTCAGCGGGTTCGGCCCGACGTGGCAGAAGCCGCATGACATGCCGACGCGGAAAGGCTTTATCAAATCCTTCGAGTCGTAATAGTCAGGATCGTTGTAATAGCGCACCGGGTCCCATTTTTTCGCCGCCGCTTCGTCAAAATCCGGATTGGGAAAGAGCCTGAGACCGACGATGCCGCTCGCGTACCCGTAGTAGGAGCCGAGCGGCATGTTCTTCCCGCGCGCCCCGATCTTCACGCCGGGATATTTCATCTCGTTCTCGAACGGGTCCGGCGGGCAGTCCGCCCGACGCTTGTCGAGCCATAGGCCGAAGCGCTCGGGATCGGGACCGGTCGCTTTCTCGAAGCACGGTTCGTTCACGAGACCGAGGTAGTTCCAGCGGTTGCTGCGGCTGAATTTGTACTTGTCCTTGATGCGCACCTTCTTCTCGGGCGAGAGTGTCGGATCGCGCTCAGGATCGTAGGATGAAAGGGTTTTTAAAAAATCCAAAGCGCCGGCGCTCTTGACCGAGATCGTGTCCCAGAAGCGGTCGTTGCCGCCCGTCCAGACGATCCAGGTGTTGCGGCCTTTGACCTCGTCCAACGTCAGCACGACGATGCTCTTGTTGTTCTGATCCATCTCGCGGAAGTAGTCTTCGTCGGCGGCTGGAAACGACGACACCCCGCGCGCGGCGCTCCGCGCCTCATCGAAGACCTGTCCCGGGCGCGGCTCCAGTTTGCCGCAACTCGAGAGGATCATCGAACAGAGCAACAACAGCATGCCAATCCTCTCCCTGCTGTTCCTACCCATGGCCATCGTTCCTCCTTTCGGCCCATGTCGCGAAGCTCTTCTCGCTCACGTTTATTTTCAAAATCACCATGAATCAGGTCTTAGGATGCGACATCTCCTCGCCTAAAGATTCCCTGCACTGCTTCTTTCTCAAAGCCCTCCGTTCTGATGCTCAGCCTCAAAAACAAGAAAAAAGTCCGGCTGAGAACGCAGTCCGGGCTAATGTAAAACGAATCAAAGATGTGATGGAATTTAGAAACTCAGCCTATCATCTGGTGGCTTAATAAGCGCCCATTAGTACAGTGACGCACCGGCTGTCAAGACAAAAATTCGTCGACGTCCACTTTAAAGCATCTCTTCAAGCAGTCTGCCGTAGCCTTTGACTGGTTGCCTGACGCGGAGTCGCTTCTGCACGGCCCAAACGCGCGCCGGCACCGGGTGGACGACCGGGACCTGCAGGTCTTCTTCAAGGAGACGGATGATATCTAACGTGCGCCAGCCAGAACCTAGCATATAGATGGCATCAGCCTCAGGATGCTGCAAGAAAGCCTTCTTAGTATGGGCATAGACTTCCTGAGAAGAAAGTCTCCCGACATCTTCGAAGGCGACAGGAATCCCTTCCATGGCCATGACATTGAATCCCGCCTCCTGGAAGTAACGAGAGAACATGTCGTTGATCTTCCCCGTAAAGTAGGTCACACCGACAAATTTTTTAACCTTGAGAGCCCGCAAGGCCTCGACTTGAGTCATGCTGGCCGTCACAACCGGAACCCCGTACTTCTTTTCCCACTGCGCGATGATCCCGGCCTCTCCTTTATAACCATGACTCATGAAAGGCGGCGCACCTTCAGGATGGATGAGATCGACCTTGTACTCGGCCAATTCCGCCACTTTGGATTGGTACGCGTCGAGCGCCTCGCGAAACTCATCCTCGGTCCCCTTGCGGAATCCCACAAAGAGCGGAATCACGCCGACCCCCTCCGGGAGCAGACGGATAAACTCCTCCAGAGATCCCGGCCTCATCGTGGGCTTGATCACACCGACTACCCCGCGCCAACTGGTGTAGGACATAATCTCTCCTCCCTTAGGACAGATGGCTGCAGATATTACGCCAAGCGAAGGCAAAGTCAAAGAGATCGTTGGCAACCGCCTTTAGAAATTCTATATTCAAGAATCTCTCTCCATCTTGGAATCCTACGATGATCCAGATCATCCCTTGTGGTGAACTCGAGCAACTCATGGACAGCGGCGAGAGTTACGCCCTCTTCGATATCCGCGAGCCCGCCGAATACAACGCCGGCCATATTCCCGGCGCGACCTCATTGCCGAGACGAGACATTGAATTCCGCATCGCCTATCTGGTCCCCGTGCGCTCGACGCCGATCGTCGTGGTAGGCGATTCCGATAAGCGGGCGAGCCTGGCTGCAATGACGCTGCGGCGCGTCGGCTACGAGAACGTCCTTGAGCTTGAGGGAGGCTTTCCTTCCTGGGTCGAATCGGGAGGGACAAAGGCAACCGGCGTCAATGTGCCGAGCAAGGGATTCGGCGAAAGAATCCACACCGAAGAGGAGGTTCAGGAGATCGAGCCTGACCAGCTCCGTAAGCTGATGGATGAAGAACGGCGGCTTCTCGTTCTGGACGTGCGCACTCCTCAGGAGTACGGCCGCTGCTGTATTCCTGGAGGTCTGAACGTTCCAGGGGGGGATCTCATCCTTTGGGCCGCTGACCTGAGAAAGGATCCGCGCGCCAAGGTCGTTATCAACTGCGCAGGCCGAACGCGGAGCATCATCGGCACCCAGACCCTCAGACGACTTGGGCTTCACAATGTGCTAGCGCTAAAGAACGGCACGATGGGATGGCTGCTCGGTGGCTATGAGCTCGAGCAAACNNTGAGGCGGAAAGAGAAGCGGCGCGCATCGTGCAAGAGGAAAATATCTTCTTGATTTCGCCATTCAAACTCCAAGATCTTCTCACGCGGCGCGAGATCTCTACTCTGTACGCCATCGATGTGCGCTCACTGGAAGAATATTGCGCTGGTCACATCCCCGGCTTTCTCTGGATCCCCGGCGGCCAGGCCATTCAGCGGGCGGATGATTTTGTTCCGCTTCGGTCCGGGACAATCGTCTTCGCATGCGACGGCATCGCGAGATCGGTCGTGGCGACCTACTGGTACCAGAGAATGGGCTTCAAAAAGGTACATGCTTTAGCAGGCGGAATCCGGGCCTGGGTGGAAAACGGCCTGCCCCTTGAGAAAGGAGAGCCTCCAAGACAAGTTTTGGGTCTGGAACAAGCGAGAAGATTGCTTCAATGCATCGCGCCCGATGAACTTTCAGCCCGCATGGACCAGCGCGAGGAGCTTACGATCCTCGATGTGAGCTTGAGCTCTGAGTATAAGTCGGGCCACTTGCCCAGGGTTTGCTGGATCTCGCGCGGCTGGCTTGAACTGAAAATCACCGAAATTTTTCCCAGCCGCGATCGACCCGCGGTGGTGAGTTGCCCTGACGGAGAGCAGTCCACGTTCGCGGCGGCTACTCTGCTAGAGTTGGGATACCGCCGGGTTTCAGTTCTAGAGGGCGGAGTGCAGAGTTGGAAGCGACAAGGACAACTGTTGGAGACCGGACTGACGAGAGCGCTGGTCGAGCCTCAGGATGTGGTTTTCTCCGCTTCTCTGACGGGCGACAAAGAAGCTATGCGACGCTATCTCGAATGGGAGATGGAGCTCGGCAGGAAATACCAAAGAGCGGATTAAACCGATCCGAGGATCTTCTCCAACTTGAGCTTGAGTTTCGCGCGAAGCTCCGGGCTCACATCGACGACGGAAGGGAACTTTCCCTTGAGCTTCCGGTCGTAGGGAACGCAGGCGTCGATCAAAATGCGGTTGTTGAAGTTTCCCGGGAGAAACATCGGGTCTCTGCCAGAAGACCAGGCCTTTTGGATGATGTCAATGTCAGTAACCGGATCAAAGCGAGTGCACATCGCCCACAGGACCTGATCCACATCAGAGCAGTCGATATCTTCGTCCACCACGACCGTCCACTTGCCGTTGTAAGCTCCGGCGGCGCAAGAGGAAGCCACGTGCAGGACGTTCCGCGCATGGCCGGGATAGCGCTGGCGGATCTGAAT
>VBLN01000123.1:6838-7683 GCA_005878685.1 Deltaproteobacteria bacterium
GGTTTGTGCTGGGGCGCGCAGGTCAAGATAGGATTGTCGCGGTACAGGATGGTCTTGACGTTGATATACGGACGCGGAACGACATCATCGGAGTAATAACCCATCCATTCACCGAAGGGCCCCTCCGGCTTAACCTGCCCTGGAACCATCTCGCCTTCGACGACGATCTCTGCGTCTGCGGGTATGGGAAACCCGGTATACGGTCCCTTGACAACTTCAATGGGTTCTCCTCTGAGACCGCCGGCAAAATCGTACTCCGAAACTCCGCTCGGCAGCGGGCTTGCGGAAAGCATGTAGAGGAGAGGGTCCTGTCCACACACGACGGCCACCTTCACACTCTGGCCGCGCTCGAAGTATTTGTCGCGGTGGATCCTCCCGTGTTTCCCCTCGGTGATCTGGCACCCGATGGTTTTCCCGTCATAGACCTGGCAGCGATAGGCCCCCAAATTGTACCAATCGGTGTCAGGGTCTTTGGTAATGACTAGATCCGCCGTCCCGATGTAACGCGATTTATCGAGCTCATGATGGAGAGGAACCGGGAACTTGAGTACGTCCACGTCGTCGCCTTCGAGAACGTGGTCGAGAATGGCTCCGCTCTTTACGAACTTCGGCTTGACGAGCTTCATGTTTTGCATGCGCTCGTGATAGGCCTTGACGATCTCAACCTTTCTTTCATATTCAAGCGGCAAGCCAAGGGTCAGGGCGACTCTCTTGATGGAAGAGAACTGGCCGTAGAGAGTTCTAAAGCCTTTGGGGTAACCTGGCACCTCATCGAAGAGAACGGCCGGTGCTTTTCCTTTGCTGCTCTCCGTAAGCATCTGGGTCGTCGCACCCATCTCTCTGTC
>VBLN01000124.1:0-7291 GCA_005878685.1 Deltaproteobacteria bacterium
AATTCCCGAAGCCCTTACTGCCTGATCGTTGTCGCTGATGGAGCGCAAGACGAGTCCAAGATCCGTCGTCATAAGCCTTCGCAAAGAGAATGTAGATCCCAGGAGAAAGATGAGAATCAGGTATCGCTCCAGCCAGACGTCGGGAAAAGAGTCCACACCGACCAAGCCGTCGGTTCCCCCGATGATCGCCGTTGCCTCGATGGTGCGGGCCATAAGGAGCGGATAGACGAGAGTGGTCATAGCAAAGTAAATTCCCCTAAGAGGCAGACACGGAGTCAAAAGGACCGTGCAGATGGAGGCGCCCAGAATCGTCGCAAGCGTTAGAGTCAAAGCGGGCGGCAATCCAAAATGCAGATTGAGAAGGCCAGCGAGATAGGCACCCATCCCAAAGAACAGAGCCTGGCCCAACGAAACCAGACCGGTCGATACCGCAATAAAGTCCCAGCTCAGGGCCAGCAGGCCGTAAATCGCGGTCAGCGTGGCTACTCGCTGCATATAGGCGCTGGGAGTTAGCAGAGGGAAGAGAAGAACAAGCAATGTCGGGATAAACCTTGGTGCGGCCACATACAGCATGTTGGAGATAGAGCTCAAGGCGTAGATGTCTTCCGTGAGCACCTTGATCGGCCTATCGATTCTTTCCAGACGCCGGGCCATGGTTTTCGATCCGTTTTCCTATGTCTTCCTTCAAGACCTTCGTGTCCTTCGTGGTTAAAATTCTCTCACCACGAAGAGCGCGAAGCACACGAAATTCGGAATTCCCGAAGTATCTCCCTATTACACTCTTTCTTCCAGCTCTTTTTGTTTTCCGAAAAGACCCGAAGGCTTTAGGATCAATGTGATGAGGATCGCCAGCAGAGCAACGATCATCTGATAGTGCGGGCCCAAATAGGTGACGCTGAAAATCTGCGCATAACCGATGAGCAGGCTTGCCGCAATCACCCCAGCCGGGCTCTCGAGCCCACCCAGAATACAAACGGCGATCGAGAAGACCAGAATATTGGATCCCGACTCGGTGGCAATGAAGCCTAGAGGCAGCACCACGATGGCCGCTAGTCCGACCAGACCGGCGCCCAAGGCGAGACTCAAGGTCGCCATGAGATCCGAATCGATGCCCAGCATCATGGCCGCCTGTTCATCCTGGGCGCAGGCGCGAAACGCGAGGCCGATCCGCGTATGGTGTGTAAAGAGCCAGAGTATGAGAACGAGTATCCCGCCGATAACAACCAGCGCGATCCGCTGGGCGTCGACCGGGACGCCAAGCAGATTCGCGCTCCCGCGAAACAAGGGAGGCAGACTGTAGTTGGAGCCGAGAAAACCAAAAAAGCGTAGCGTCTCCAACGCGGCAGTGCCCAGTGCGAAGGTCACGATGATCTCCAGGAGGGGCATGCCACGGACGCGGATAAGAATCAGGCGATAGATCAACCCGCCGATGAAACTGATCAGAACAAGGGCCAGAATCACGCTAATGTAATAGTTCAGATGGAGGCGATTGAAAAAAAACCATGCCGAGAAGCCGGTCAGGACATAAAGGCCGCCGTGGGCGAAGTTGGCGATCCTGCTGATCCCGTAAGTCAGGGAGAATCCAAGCGCGATTAGAGCTAGGGAGACGCTATTGATTAAGCCATAAACCAAAAGCGGTGCCAGCATCTCGTCACTTCGCTTCGCCCTTCGCCGGAGTCAGCAAGGGAGGAATTCGGATCTTCCCCACGGCGATGGTCGATGGCCAGATGACGACCCGCTTTCCCTCCTGCCATTGAAACCATGTGCCAACGGCCCCTTCTTTTGGATTGTAGCTCGGGATGACTTGGTGGGTTTTAGGATCAAATGCTATCTTACCGTAGACGCCGACCATATCGGTTTTTTCCAAAGCGGCCACCAGCCGATCTGAATCCAGGGAGCCCGCGCGCTTGATCGCGTCCGCCAGAGCATAAACGGCTGTGTAACTGCTCGACGTCCCATACCCTTCCGGTTCAACTAGCCAGCGCTTCTTGTACGCGTCGTAAAATTTCATCGTTAGCGGCGTCGCATTGGACGGGGCGTTTCCGGCGTTGGCCGGAGAGGCGAACCAGTAGGCGACTGCGCCGTCGCTACTTGCCCAGCCTCCCGGGTGCTCCACGGCACTGGAAATCCCTGCAATGGGGAGCACCGGAATTTTAAGCTCCTTCCACTGCTTCACCAGAATGGCGATCTCCGGATGATCCATCCATACGAAGAGGATTTGCGCCTTCTGGTCTCTTGCCTTGAGCAAGCCCGTCGAGTAATCCAGCGCGCCTGTAGGGTAAACTTCTGTCCCTAGGACCTTCCACCCTTTCTGCCCTAGATTTTTTCCCACCAGCTCGCCGATCGCGCGGGCATGAGCGACATCCTGCACCATGATGAAGATTTGATTGAAGCCATACTCCTGCCTCAAGTTCTCAAACAGATCCACCGCCTCCTTGGCCAGTTGTCCGGCTTCGCTCGTGATCCTGAAGAGGAATTCGTATTTGCTGTAATTCTCGGCGATCCTCCGGTGATAGGCCGGAGTCAAGGCGCCGGTTGTCAAAATCGACACCTTCTTGTACTTGGCGATCAGATCCATTGCGGCCAAAGCGGCCTCGGAGCGGACAGGCCCTCCCATGAGAATATCGGCCTTTTTTTCCAGGATCAGCTTTTCGACGACGAGCAGGGCGTCGGAGAGAGGCACGCCGGGCTCGAGATCTCTCGTATCCAGCACTTCAAGTTTGAAGGGTCTGCGAGCACTCCCCACCTGCACTGCTCCCTTGGCATTGATCTCTTCAATGGCGAGAACCATCGCTCTCTGAGCGTCCCACCCGTAAAGATACTGCGTAGAGAGAGGAGCTCCAATGACAATGGGCTGCCCCTTCTGTTGAGAAAAACCGCTTTTGATGGAGGACAGAACAAATCCTGCGACCATCAGAACGACCAGTGGCAAAATTTGCCGTGATGCATTCCTCATTTGAATGCCTCCTTTAAGGGAGGAGTCTACCGTAATTCATGTGCACCCTGTCAAGCGATACGGCCCAACCCGTGAAAACTCTTGTCCTGTCCCGTCTGCCTGACATAGAATGAACGAATGATTTAGCGGAAGAGGGAGCTCATGAAGATCACCGTGGGCCTGAGCAAATGGACCGGCCGGAGGAACTGTCTCTCGGCGGCGCCGGGTGTGTTCGATTTGAATGAAGAGTTCAAGGCGGTGGTGGTCGACCCGCACGGAGAGAGCGACGAGGACATTCTGAAGGCGGCAAAACTCTGCCCGACCCTGGCGATTATCTTGGAAGACGAGAAATCCGGGAAGAAGATTTACCCCTGATCTTCCTATACGATCACGAACACGCCCGTCACCATCACGTTCTCCGCAGGACTGGCATGACCTCTTGGGCAAAGAGGCGCATGGACGCAACAACCTTCTCTTGCGATAGACTGCCCGAGGCGATGTTGAGCATCAGCTGCTCCGGCTGGATGCAATCCACGTAATAGCCGATTCGCTTGAGGGATTCGTCGGGAGTGCCCCAGACAGCCATGATGTTAGGCGCCTCTGCTTCAACGGCGCGGCGCGCCTTTTCCGGCTCGCAGAGTTTTTCAAAGGCCTTCCTGGATTCGCTCTTCGTCTCATAACCCTCCTTCAAGCCACTCGTGCTCTGCCGATGACGGCTCGATTCCAGAAACACCTTGGCCTGGGAGGCGAGTGCAAGAGCGCCGTTCCGCACCGCCTCCTCGCGATCCTCCGCCGCGTGCAAGTGAACACCGAGAATAATATCACTCGACCGGCCGGGAGGAAGGTTCTGGCGGTACACTGTGGCCAGGTCACGAACCAAACCAAGAGGAATCCCAAGGTAGCCTGGCTGGACTAAACCTTGGCCGATTCTTCCCGCAAAAGTGGCGCTCTCCGGAGTCGTTGCGGCGGCAATATACAAAGGAGGATAGGGTTGCTGGATCGGGCTAGGACTGAGCTGGAAGTCGCTGAAGCTCCAGAACCTGCCAGCGGATTTCTCGACATAGCGACCCTCAAAGATCTCGATCAGCATCCGGATCCCTTCTTGAAATCGAGGCTGGCTTTCCGCGGCGTCGATGCCGACACGGTTCAGGACCCAAGGATGGCCCCGTCCGAGACCGACCATGATTCGCCCTTCGGTCAAAACATCGGCGGCGGCAATCTGACTGGCCAGGATGACCGGATGATGGATGGGTACGCTAAGGATCCCGGTGAGGAATCGAATCCTCCGCGCCCGCTGCGCAGCAGATACATAAAGCCCTAGCGGGAACGGCGAACAGGAGATGACATCTTTGCCGAAGCTCTCCGTGGTTGAGAAGAAATCATAGCCTAGCTCGTCGGCAAGGGTGATCTGCTCTAGGACCTCGTCGTAGATTTGTCTCTCTGACTTTCCGGGGTAAGAAAATTCAGTGAACAATCCAATTTTCATGCTGCCGCCCAAGGACAAGCGCTGGCAAACTGGCCGACGTTACTTGAGAACTCTCGGTGAGTCAACGTGCACTTAGCGGTTGGCTAGATGGCTTACCGGCTGTAGGTCAATCACTCAGATTGAGCGATAGGGGAGGATCAATACTCCGAACCACTATCGAGGTCGATCCAGTGGCTTGGCTGCAAGACTTGCACTCCATATTCGGTATCTTCCCAACGTGCTGGGACGTAGATTCTATTTTTGGAAGTCGTCTTTGGCGTCTGTGGAACAGCGGCTTGGGTTTGTTCTATGGTTATCGAAGTCGGCTGAACGACCGGGTTATCCACGAAAAATGGTCTGTTGCGGTGCAAAGGAACGGGTTTAGACTTTGGATTATGAGAAGCAGGGGTCGTAGAACTAACCGTGGCGCCACGCATATTCGTGCCCCGTGGGGTTGTGTCAATAGAAACGCTGCCGGCAAGAGTGGAGGCCGGCAGCGATAGGGTTACGGCAACGAAAAGGGATGCGCCAAGACTTGCCATTGTCATCAGTCTCATAGTCACCTGTATAGCGCGATTTTGTATTGAAGAAAAGAGGTCAGGATTGTGCCTTCGAGTCATCCACGTTGACAAGTTGATCTCTCCTCTCTGTTCTGGCAAACCTATCCTATGAGAATCAGGAGGGTTCTTACTAGAAGAGGGCGTTTGCTGCTCGTGGTTGTTTTGGCAGGACTCTCTCTTGGCGCCACACAAGATAGGACAATCTACTCCAATACGTCAAACAAGGAGCTCAAACAGAAGGCTTTCGGGCTGGTGAAAAGCATCAGAGGGCTAGTGGACTCTTACAACAAAAAGGACCGTGAATTAATGGCCGAATACGACAAAAAGAATCGGCGCGAGATCCCCATAGATGAAAGGAAAGCGATGAGAGGCCAATGGATTAGAGAATCCGATGAGGTCCACGATTCTACCCTGCGCTATTATAGAGATCATTACTGGTCTGACGCCATATTGCTTGTAGATGAACTATACAGGAGACTACCCAAACGTCTGCGTCAGACCAATTTGTTGCCCATGTACCAGCACCCTACCAACGTTCTTGGTTTGGAAACGATTGCTAATCACCTAGAGCTCATTTCCAAGTCATTGCCGGATTCGTAACAACTAACACGAAATAGTAACTAAGCGTAAGCAAAGGAAGCGAAAACGCAGTTAGATCGGGAGCCGGCCCAATCGAATCATATTGCACGGTAGCGAACATTTCTTATGTTCACCCTTGGGCGGCGAGGATAGCACGGATGGTGTAGACGCGGGCGAGATGAGAGCGGTATTCCTTGGAGCCGTTGATGTCTTCATTGACATCGATGCTATCCGTTACCTCGGCAGCAGCTTCGTGGAGCAGTCTTGAATCGAGTTTTTTCCCTCGCAGTTTTTGCTCCACCTTGTGGGCTCGGTAAGCCTTGTCCGTGACGCCGGTTACGCCCAGCGCGATGTCCCTGCACGTTCCATCGTGAGCCAAATCTAAACAAACGGCGACGCCAGCGACAGCAAATCCTGCGGCTTTCTGGGCGGCCTTGAGATAGGCGGTCTTGATTCTGTTCGAAACCGGAATCTTGACTTGTGTAAGAATCTCGTCGGGCTCAAGCGCGGTTGTCAGAAGACCGAGAAAAAAATCTTCGGCTTTGATCCACCTCTCCCCCTTTGCGCTTACGGCCTTGATCTGAGCGCCAAGAGCCATGATCGAAGCCGGCAGATCTCCGGCAGGATCGGAATGGGCCAAGCTTCCTCCAAGGGTCCCTTGATTGCGTACCTGAACGTCGCCAATGGTGGTAGCAGTTTGCGGCAACAGCGGGCAGCGCGTCCTCAACAAATCTGAACTTTCCAGCTGCGCGTGCGTGGTGAGCGCGCCGATGACGATGGAATCTGCGCGCTCGGCGATGGTGTTAAGGTCCGGAATGCGACCGAGGTCGATCAGAACCTTAGGTCTTGCAAGCCGGAGCTTCATGAGCGGCACGAGACTCTGGCCGCCGGCCAGAAGCTTCCCATCCTCTTTGTAAGAGGAGAGAAGCCCCAAAGCTTCTTTCAGTGACGAGGGCGCGTAGTAGTCGAAGGCCGCAGGCGTCACTTTTGATTGGCCTCCTGGATGAGGCGCCAGACGGCTTCGGGTGAAAGGGGCAGCTCTCTAACTTTGATGCCGAGGGGCTTTAAGGCATCCTCTACAGCGCTGGCGATGCAGGCCGGGGAGGGGATCGCGCCTCCCTCTCCGGCCGCTTTCTGTCCAAGGGGAGTGAAATGGGAGGGCACGGGATGGTGCACGACCTCTATGTTCGGCGTCTCAAGCGTCGATGACTTTCCGTAGTCGGTAAGCGTCAACGTCAGAAGTTGGCCTTCTGAGTCATAAACGAACCCCTCTCCCAGAGCCACCGAAATCCCGTGAGCGGCCGAGCCATAGATCTGGCCGTCAACGACTTTTGGATTAAGGATCGTGCCGTTGTCGCCCACGACGAGATAACGCAGGACATGGACCTTGCCTGTCTCTTTGTCTACTTCGACCACCGCCGCGTGAGCGCCTGCGGCAAAGGTAAACTGCGCGCGCACTCGGCGATCGGGACCTGGAGTAAGAAAAGGTTCGGCATGCGCAAATGTGTAGTAATAGGTGATTTGCAACCCGGCTTCAAAACCCTTGGGCAAGAGAGACTGATTGTTATAGGCGATGCGTCCCAGTTCTGCAAAAGTGATCTTCTTGGTCGGTGATCCCGGCACATAAGCGGTGCTGTCTTGGATTACAAGCTCTTTGGAGTCCGCATTCAACACGTGAGTGGCAAGAGCGACAACCTTCTCCCTAAGCTTCGTCGCGGCTCCTAGAACGGCTCCGATATCATACAGATGAAA
>VBLN01000124.1:7356-8303 GCA_005878685.1 Deltaproteobacteria bacterium
CTGATTTGATCTGGAGAGATCCCTAGAGCGTCCGCCACGATCTGCGCTGTCGTCGTCTCATGCGACTGGCCGCAATTAGGCGAGCCGAGGAAGAGCGCAATGGTGCCGTTCTTTTCAAGCTTAATGCTAGCGCCGTTGACGCCGCCCGCACCGGGCATCTCCTTCATCTCGGGAAAGATCGCCATATCGCGCGCCGCGTTCCGACCTCCGGGCTCCACACCGATGACAATGCCGATGCCGAGCAAACGACCTTTTGCCCGTTCCCGCGCCTGCTCGTCTTTAAGCTTATGGTAAGCTATTTTCTCAAGTACTTCTTTAAGAAGGGCAGGATAGTCCCCGCTGTCGTAAATGTTTCCGTTGGGCGTGGTATAGGGCATCTCGCTCGGCTGAACGAGGTTGATGGTGCGAACATCAATCGCGCTCATCTTGAGTTCCTCGGCGATCCGATCCATGATTCTCTCCCAGATGAAGCACATGCCCGGCTTGCCGATTCCCCGATTCGGGATGACCGGGCACTTGTTGGTCACCACCGAGTATCCCTCCAGCGAGACATTCTTCACCTTATAGGGGTTGGTCAGGTTATTGAGCTTATTGGTAAATTGGATGGTGAGAGTGCTGACAGAGCCACCGACATCGTCGATTTCTTTGAATCTTAGACCGAGCACGGTCCCGTCTTTTTTGACCGGGGCTTCGACATCGAATTCCTGCCCGCACGAGTGGCCCGCAGCCATCATGTGCTCGGTTCGATCTTCGATCCATTTGACCGGCCGTCCGCTTCTTATGGCGAGCAGGCTTACGATCACCACATACTTTCTTATCAGATGGATCTTCTGGCCGAAGCCGCCGCCGATGTCGGGAATGATGACCCTGATGTCCTCCAGCCCAAACGCCTCTCTCAGGCCGTCGTAGATCACTTCAGGTACTTGCGCGTTGACCCAGACAGTCAG